>NZ_NOLI01000067.1:0-40954 GCF_002245975.1 Nostoc sp. 'Peltigera membranacea cyanobiont' 213
CCCTCACCTTAGTAACCTACGGTGTACACACATCTCTGTACAGACCCAAAATCGTTAGATATCCCCCTAAATCCCCCGATAAATTGGGGGACTTTAAGAGAATTTTGCCCCCCAATTTATCGGGGGGTTGGGGGATCAAAAAGCTCTGGGGCAACTCTATAAGACTTGTGTGTACACCGTAGCCTTTATAAGGGGAGGGTTAGGGTGGGGTAAAACCTGCTATTTCAGGCTTGTGTGTACACGGTAGCCTTCTAGGAGAGACGTTTTCCAGATACCGTAAAAACTCCGCGTCCCTCTGCGTTAAAAAAATTCCTCCAAAACTCCTCAACACCCCGCCAAATTAAATTATGACCACTCCCCCACAACTTAGTACCACGCAGATAAACAAAGTGCGCTTCCATATCAAAAAAACGTGGAAAACCTTAACGCGATCGCACGAACACTTATTACAATCTGCCAAGGATACCAAACTAGACCACAAAACCAATACTCCTTGGATTGTCTACATTTCCCCTTTAGAAGATTGTCCCGACATTCAGCGTGTGTTAGAGCGATCGCTATATCCCAAAGATATGCAACAGCTCGAAATTCGCACTTTGCCGTCAGAAGTGGAAGCGATTAAACAGCATGGCTTACTATACCTACCAGGGCCTTATGTTGTACCAGGTGGTCGATTTAACGAAATGTATGGCTGGGACAGCTACTTTATATTACTAGGACTTTTGCACGATGAGGAATGGGAGCTAGCGCAAAGCCAGGTTGACCAATTATTGTACCAGGTGAAGCATTACGGCACTATCCTCAATGCCAACCGGACTTATATGCTGTCGCGATCGCAACCCCCTGTCCTCAGCATGATGGTTTTGGCATTATTCCAGCACACCCAGGATGAAGAGTGGTTGAGATCGACCGTACCCCTGCTAGAACAATTTTACTATTACTGGGTAGTACCGCCCCATTTGAATCCTGGAACCGGCTTATCCAGATTTTATGCCTTTGGCGAAGGCCCCGCGCCAGAAGTTGTGTTCTCCGAGCGAGATGAGGAGGGAAAAAGCCACTACGATCGCGTCAAGGAATATTACCAAACCAATGAGGTTGACGATTACGACGTTAATCTTTACTACGATCGGGAAAATGATAAACTGACCCACCTATTTTACAAAGCCGATCGCACCATGCGCGAGTCCGGTTTTGATATCACCAACCGATTTGGCCCCTTCAGTGCTGATATCCTCCACTATGCTCCTGTGTGCCTCAACACTTTGCTATATCAGGTAGAACAAGACTTAGCGCAAATTAACGCTATTTTAGGGAACGAACAACTAGAAAAACAATGGCGCGATCGCGGCGGATATCGGCGCGATCGGATCGATCAATTTCTCTGGAATGAAGAACGAGGACTCTATTGCGACTATCACTTCCAGAGTGGAAAACGCCGTTGCTACGAATTTGCCACCACATTCTATCCCCTGTGGCTAGGAATTTCTTCTCAAGCCCAAGCCCAGCGCGTCGTGGAAAATCTCTCTTTGTTTGAAGCCCCAGGCGGAATTCTTACCAGTACTCATGTCACCGGAAACCAATGGGATGCTCCCTTCGGTTGGGCACCACTGACATTAATTGCTGTGCAAGGACTTCACCGTTATGGGTTTCATACAGAAGGCGATCGCATTGCCAATAAATTTCTGGCTATGGTGGTTAAAGAATTCGAGCGTCATAACACCCTAGTTGAGAAATATGATGTTGAACGCTGTTCTGCCAACGTTTCTGACGATATTTCCTTTGGATACAGTTCTAACGAAGTTGGCTTTGGCTGGACAAATGGAGTAATTCTCGAACTCCTAGCAGCCCGTGGGAAAAAGTGAAACTTTTACACTAATCGAAATCCCGCCCTGAACTGAAGATTCAGGGCGGGATATAAACACACTGCTAGTAGTCTATCAAGGTAATTTTTATTCTCTTCTTTTTCTCTTTCTTTGCGACCTTTGCGCCCTTTGCGGTTCGTTTTTTTATCCCGCAAAACTAAGTTGATAGACTACTAGATTCATTAACAAAGATATGGCTGCGGCAAGACTTGTAGTGTATACCGTAGGTTTGCAGCGAGGGAAGACAAAGCATAACTTTGGCGGGGTCAGGTTCTTCGGGTTTAATAAGCGATCGCGAGCGGACATGATATTATCTACGCACTTGACCGCTAAATCCAGCTGCTTTAAACTGCTTTAGCTTCAACGGAGTAGGCTGATTGGCAGGTACAGAAATTCTCAACTCAAAATCGCTAATACCTGTTGGGACTTCAGCAATAGAACCTAAACGAGTGCGGTTTTGCATCACTGAGTCATTATTAGCATCATAGATGCGTCCAAAAATATCTGCATCGTAGACTGTTTTATTAGTGCCATTTTCTGCCTTGCCAATAACAATAAAGCAATTAGCAGCTGCGCTACCACTACTAATTACAGCCCCTTTTGCTAGTTCTGGCGGACAATCCTTATAAGTAACATCAAATAATCTAATCTGTGTCAACGCTACAGCAGAGGGAGCGATCGCCAACGATAGAAATGCGATGAAACAGGAAATCAAAACAACCGTGAGTGAGCGCAACCGCATACAAGACCCCGTTACTGAATCCAAGAATATGTAACTTATAATCTCAGCTTACCTGAATTTCACTACAAGGGATTGAAGACTTTAATTTAACCTTTGCAATAATTAAGGAAATAACCCTTAATTGCCATTAAATTATGACTCCAGATGAGATTGAAGCATCTATGCTCGCAGCCTTTAATGATTGTGATGCAGCAAGCTGTCCTCTCACTGACATGCAGAAGCAGATATTACTGCAAGTAATCGAGCAAATTCAGGGAAGTTACACCTCTGGGGTGTCAAGTATTGCTAATCCCTTAGATGAACTTACCCCAGAGGAGTTAGAAGCATTTTTACAGTTTGTTAAAGACGAAGAACAACGCAACCGCACTTGGAAAGTGCAATTACTCAACGACTGGCTGCTAGAAAATCACTCTGGAACAGTACAGTTTATTCGGAAACGCTATGGTTTACAGTGGTTGAATCGCGTTCAGTCATGCCATTTTGATAAGTATTCTTATTTTGAGGATGCACTAAAGTTAAGAGTAGGCGATCGCATTGAAGTTTCCAATGCACTATGGGAATGGGTGCAAGAAGATGGCCCTTGTAAGCGGGAATGGTTTCCCTGTATGGTGATTAAAGTCGAGGAAATTAGCAATGGTGATGATTCCTCTACTAATTGCGTCGTCCGCTTCTTCAACGGCGCTGAGTATGAAATTCAAGGAATCTACGAATGGAATCGCTATAACTGGCGTTGGCCGCAGAAATAGTGAGGAGTTAGGAGTTAGAAGTAAATCTCATTGAGTGTTTGAACTCCATTAATGAGCCTTTGAACTCCATTAATGAGCCTTTGAACTCCGTTAATGAGCCTTTGAACTCCGTTAATGAGTGTTTGAACTCCGTTAATGAGCCTTTGAACTCCGTTAATGAGTGTTTGAACTCCATTAATGAGCCTTTGAACTCCATTAATGAGCCTTTGAACTCCATTAATGAGCCTTTGAACTCCATTAATGAGCCTTTGAACTCCATTAATGAGCCTTTGAACTCCATTAATGAGCCTTTGAACTCCATTAATGAGCCTTTGAACTCCATTAATGAGCCTTTGAACTCCATTAATGAGCCTTTGAACTCCGTTAATGAGTGTTTGAACTCCATTAATGAGTGTTTGAACTCCATTAATGAGCCTTTGAACTCCATTAATGAGTGTTTGAACTCCATTAATGAGTCTTTATGCTCTGATTGTTGCTGTATGTTAGTGAAATTATTGCTTAAACAACGCCCAAGCTAAAAACCTCTCAGTATGATACAACGCTAATTGATTGCTCACACCGTTAAAAACGGCATCAAAAGCGTGTTCTGCCCAAGGAATTTGTAGAAAAACCGCAGTATTACCAGAGTCATGTAAACGTTCATACATCTTTTTGCCAAATCGCGCTTCTACCAAATTGTCACGACTACCGTAAATTAATAAAGTTGGCGGTAAAGGGTGCGTTAGATAATTTATCGGTGAAGCAATTTGATATTGATTAGGCAATTCCTCTAAAGAACCACCCATAAATGCTTTTAAAACAGCGCGGGTGTTGATAGGATCGGGAAATGGTGGTGTTTTATATCCTCCAGGTAAGTTAACAGGCCCGTAATAGTTAACTACAGCCCGAATGGGTGGTGCATCTGGTTGATAAGCCGCTAGCATTGCTAGGTGCGCTCCCGCAGAACGTCCTATAAGTACCATGCGTTCTGGATCGGCTTCATAAGCTGCTGCATGTTTGCGAATAAAATTCAAGGCTGTACGCACATCATCTAACTGAGTCGGAAACTGATATTTAGGTGCGTGTCGATAGTCGATTGCAAATACTGTATATCCATGATTAGCAATATATTGATTAAACTCAGAATTGGCATGAGGATTGCCATATTGCCAAGCTCCACCATAAATTACTACCACTGCTGGATATTTCCCCACCTCTGACGGTTGGTAAACTTCCATTTTTAAAGGCACTCCCGCAGGAGTTGCAAAAATAATATCTTTTTGATGACGGGTTTTACCTAATGGAATACCCCCGACAAAATTAACTAAGTTAAAGGGATGGGTTTGCATTTTCGCCCTTACTTGGGCTGGAATTTGCTCTAAATAATTTTCTCCCAACCCTTGTTTCATCGCTTTAGCCATCTGTATTTGAGTTGGTGGGATATTCACTAACACCCATGCACAAATTAGCAATCCGATTAAACTGAAAATGCAAGCTAGGCGTTGTAATTGACGGCGACGAATGCAGAAAAAAGAAAGCAATAAAGAGAGTGAATTTAATAACAATAACCAAGGGCTAACTTCTGGCGCTCCCACTGCTAAGGTGAGTAAAGACATATTTGGAGGCGGAAGAATAATCCAAGAACTGAGAAATAAACTTGCAAAACTTAGTAATAATACAAGCCAGGATAAAAGTATTTTGGGTTTAGTAAACATAAATTAAAATGTGCAAAACCTCTTCGGGCTTTAGGTAATCTTGGTGCTGTCTACTGGTGTAAGTCCTCCAGTAAATATCTTTGGCATTAGCCACTTTACGATAATACTCCTCATCGATGGCAATCCCTGCCGCCTTCATGTACCGAGAAGTACCTTCATCACCATCATCCCCCAAAGGCACAATATTATTCCCCATCTTTGAGAGTAGCGATCGCATCGTCTCTAAGAGGATGTTTTAAAAGTGGTTGGCTGTGATTTTAGGCACTTCTTGATCCCCCCTAACCCCCCTTGATAATGAATAGTTTATAAGGGGAGGGTTAGGGTGGGGTAAAATTGACCTTAAAACCTTGATTAGTCAGCTATTTCAGACTTGTGCGTACACCGTAAGGGTTCAAGACAAGAAGCGGTTCGGCAAATTCACGCTATGTTAAAAAATCAAGACTCCATCTCAGCCAATTCTAACCAGCGTTCAGTCGCCACATCGATCGCGTGCTTGAGCTTTTCGACACGATCGTACAGCTTTTGCACTTCGCTATAATTGCCCGGTGACACATTCCCTAGCGTTTTCTCGGTTTCTGCCTTCTGTGCCTCTAACTCGGCAATTTTACCTTCCAACTGCTCAAATTCTTTCTTTTCCCAATTAGATAACCTCCGCCGCTTTGTATTCTCTACATCCTTGGGCGCAGACGAACCATTTTGGACTTCGACATTTTTCGGCTTTTCCTTAGCGTTAGCAGCTTGTTGCTGTGCCTCTTCAGCCTTCTTATAGTCCAGATAAATCGAGTAATTACCTGGATATTGTCGGAGATTACCGCCTTCCTCAAAGGAAAATACTGTGTCGATGGTGCGATCGAGAAAGTAGCGATCGTGAGAAACTACAATTACACACCCAACAAAATCTTCTAAATAATCCTCTAATACTGCCAAAGTCTGAACATCTAAATCATTTGTCGGTTCATCTAAAATCAACACATTGGGCGCACCCATCAAAACTCGCAACAGAAATAAACGGCGTTTTTCACCACCAGAAAGTTTACTAATTGGCGCATATTGTTGATTACCAGGAAACAAAAACCGCTCCAACATTTGCGAAGCGGTAATTTGAGTTCCATCGGTGATTTTGATAAATTCACCCTCTTCTTTGATGTAATCAATCACGCGCTGACTTTCGTTTAAAGCTGTGAGCAATTCTTCAGAATGCTGGTCAAAATAACCGATGTGAATTGTAGTCCCAATATCTGCAATACCTGAATCTGGCTGAATCTGACCAGTAATAATATCCATTAAAGTCGATTTACCCGCACCGTTAGCGCCGATGATACCAATGCGGTCTTCTGGACTAAATTCGTAGGTGAAATTATTAATCAGAGTGCGTCCATTGTATGCTTTAGAAACGTTATTTAATTCAATAACTTTTTTGCCAATACGACGACCAACGGTAGAAATATCAACTTTACCCTGAACTTGTTTAAATTCAGTATCCCGCAGAGCGTGAGCGCGGTCAATTCTAGCTTTTTGCTTAGTACTCCTAGCTTTTGGCCCTTTTTTCAGCCATTCCAACTCGCGCCGCAATAAGCCTTGATGTTTCCGTTGACTGCTGACGGCAGATTCTTCAGCTAAAGCTTTCTTTTCGAGGTAATATGAATAGTTACCTGTATAGGTGTAAATGTCGCCTCGGTCGATTTCAACGATCCGATTGGTGACGCGATCTAGAAAATAGCGATCGTGAGTAATCAGAAAAAGTGCCCCGCGATAGCGATTTAAATAACTTTGTAACCATTCAACAGAAAGAGCATCCAGATGGTTTGTCGGCTCATCCATCAGCAAAGCATCGGGTTCTGCTAACAATGCTGATGCTAATGCAATGCGCTTGCGATAGCCTCCAGATAAAGTGCCTATCTTGGCCTCAAAGTCAGAAATTCCTAATTTTGTGAGGATGATTTTGGCATTTGTTTCTAATTCCCAAGCATTATTTGTATCCATCTTTTGCATCACCACAGATAGGCGAGACATTAGTTGGCTATCATCTGGATAGTGAGCTAATTTATCTGATAGTTCCTCATACTCACGCACTAAAGTCGTATGTTCGCCACTGTCTGCAAAAACTTGCTCTAAAACTGTGTGGTTCTCATCTAAATCTGGCTGCTGGGGTAAATAAATGATTTTAGAACCAGAGTTGATGATAATTTGACCGCTATCAATGGATTCTAACCCGGCAATCATTTTTAACAGGGTTGATTTTCCAGAACCATTAGTACCAATTAAGCCAACTTTATCGGTAGCATCGAGGCTAAAACTGGCATCTTTTAAAACTTCTTTGATGCCAAAGTCTTTTTTAACCGACTGAAGTGTAATAATACTCATAAAATCTAGTAATTTTTCATTAGTCGTTAATTAGTAGGTAAAGCACAGGCTCTACCTACATTCGCCGAATTCTATACAAATAAATCCAAGGGTAGATGTCCATACATTTCGTTGATTCCGTCTTCGTGGTAAGACTGACAAGATACTAATACACCACGATGATGTCCGGCATAAGAATCAAGATAACACAAGCCATTTTTACCATTTAATTTGATATAAACTGGCCCTTCAGGTGTCAGTAAATTGTTTGGTGGTTCATAACCCAAAGCTAGAGAATAGGTTTTCATAGCCAGTATTCCTTCCTCTGCTGTATCAGCACAAATCCCTAAGATTTGATAATCAGCAAGGTTTTTTACCAAAATTAGTGCATCACGAATTACTGCTTTTTCGGATGCATTGAGGATAGGCGCAATGTCTAAACAGTTAAATTTATTCAGTAATTTTTTCGCTTCTTCTGCGGTGAGATTTTCAGGATTGGGGGTTGACATAAACTTTGATCAGGATCTTGTTGGTTTTTCTGTTGTGTTTGAGTTGGGACTAGCCCAAATTATACTATTTGGGATTTTAGATTTGAGATTGGGAATCGTCCAAGTATTATAAAATTTGTCTGAACTCAGAGCAAATTTTATAACGGAGTTTGTTATTTAATGCCAACCCCTTACGGTTGATTTTGGACATTCCCAAGGTTGAATATAAAGGGGACACCGCTTTTTGAGTCACCACCCATAACGAGGACTTTGGGCATCTGAGCGCCGCCACTTTTCCAAGCTTCAATTGCTTCTTTTTGCAAAACTAACTGTCCTCCTTGGGCTTTGAGTGTTTCTGCTAAAAGTCTTTGAGCTTCTGCCCTACCTTTAGCACGATTCACATCTGCCTGTGCTTCTTGTTCTGCTTCCCGTGCTACATAAACGGCTCTTTGTGCCCGTTGTTCAGCAATTTGTTTTTCTTCCACTGCTCTGGCAAATTCTGGCGAGAATGCTAAATCAACTACGCTAGTATCTAACACAATTATCCCATATTTGTCTAAGCGATCGCCTAACGCTTGATCGAAGTCTTCTTTTAACTCACTTCTTTTAGTAATTGCCTCTTCTACTGTTCTTCTGGCGGCTGCAATTTTAAATGCTTCTTGAGTCTGTGGTGCAATGATTTTCGATACAATATTCTCTAAGGTTCCTTGTTTCCTTCTAACTTCAACTACCTTTATGGGATCGAGGCGAAAGTTGATTGCAAATCTCGCAGATAAATTTTGCAAATCTTTAGTAGAACTCTCTGCTGGTACTTCAAATTTTTGGACAGTTAAATCATACACATCTATCACTGAGATAAAAGGCGGTTTCACATGAATCCCTTCTAATAAAGCGCCGTCTCTAGCTTTACCCAAGATGCTAATCACTCCTGCTTGTCCTGGGTTGATAATGATAAAGGAATTTAGTCCAAAAATCACTAGTGTTGCTAACACAATTCCTAAAACTGTGGTTTGCCAATTTCCCAATTGCTGATTTTTCAAATTCCTCTCTCCAATATGAATTAGTCATTAGTCATTAGTCATTAGTCATTTGTTATTAGGCATTGGGCTAGTTATTCCCCTTCTCCTCTTGTCTCCCAGTCCCTAGTCCCCAATCCCCAGTCCCCAATCCCCAATCCCCAGTTTTACTTTGACTTGAGTAAACTCAGTTTCTAGTTTAAGTCTGTCTGAATCAAATTTTTCATCTCAAGAACGCAGTACTGACGGTTTTATGTCCATCCTTAGTGATGATATCAAGCAATTAGAGCGGTTTCTGGATGGAGGAGCGAATGATATTATCCAAGTTTCCACAACTGTTTTAACTTATTGTTGCAAACATCAAGGATATGCAAAACACAGATACAGATATAGTTGTTATTGGTAGCGGTATTGGCGGTTTGAGTTGTGCTGCTGTTTTGGCACGGTATGGCTTTGATGTGATAGTTTGCGAAAGCCACTCCATTGCTGGAGGCGCTGCTCATGGTTTTGAGCGCAATGGTTTCAAGTTTGACTCAGGCCCGTCTCTCTACTCTGGTCTATCTTACAGCCCCTCTGCTAACCCTTTGCGACAAGTATTAGATGCAATTGGTTCGGAATTACCATGTGTCACTTACGATACTTGGGGTTGTTGTCTGCCTGAAGGTGATTTTGACACGGCGGTTGGTGCCGAGCAATTTTCTGAAGTGCTGATGAAATTTTGTGGCAATGATGCTGTAGCCGAATGGCAAGAACTCCAGCGCGTTATGGAACCATTTGCAAGGGCTGCAACTTCCATACCACCAGCCGCATTACGCTTTGATTTTGGTGCAGCTAGAACTGTGGGCCCATTTCTCCCATCTATGACAAAGAATGTGGCGAATATAATCAAGCTGACGGGCCCCTTCAGCCGGATTATGGATGGGGTTGTTAAAGAGTCATTTACCCGAAACTGGCTGAATTTGCTTTGCTTTCTCCTTTCTGGATTGCCCGCAGATGGCACTAGTGCCGCAGAGGTAGCATTTATGTTTGCGGACTGGTATCGGCCAGACGCAGTACTTGAATATCCAATTGGTGGGAGTAGTGCTTTAGTTGACAGCCTTGTACAAGGATTGGAGCGTCACGGTGGAAAGCTGATGCTGTTAGCTCATGTGGAGGAAGTGCTTGTAGAAGGTAATCGGGCGGTGGGTGTGCGTCTGCGCGATCGCTCCGAAATTCGCGCCAAACGAGCAGTAATTTCTAATGCCTCGGTTTGGGACACACTGAAGCTGCTACCAGAAAAGGCAATACCTAAACAGTACCGCCGCAAACGACAAGCTACACCAGAATGTGATAGCTTTATGCATCTACATCTCGGCATTGATGCTCAAGGATTGCAGTCAAATTTGCGGTGTCATTATATTGTGGTTAATAGCTGGGAATTGGGCATAACAGCACCTCAGAATATGGTGGTTATCTCCATCCCTTCAGTTCTCGATCCATCCTTAGCGCCAGCAGGAAAACACGTGATTCATGTGTATACACCTGGTAATGAGCCATACTCTATCTGGCAGGGAATGGATAGAAGGAGCCAGGAATATATCGAACAAAAGCGATCGCGTGCTGAAATAATGTGGGAAGCTTTAGAACGGGTAATTCCAGATATTCGCTCTCGTTGTGAAGTCACACTTGTTGGTACACCGTTAACTCACGAACGTTATCTCCGCCGTCACCAAGGTTCTTATGGGCCAGCAATTCAAGCTGGAAGTGGTATGTTTCCTGGCCCCAGCACACCCCTACCAGGACTGATGTGCTGTGGCGACTCAACATTTCCCGGTATTGGTTTACCAGCAGTTGCCGCCAGTGGGTTGATTGCTGCCAATACCCTTGCACCTCTTAGTAAGCATTTAGCAATGCTTCAAGATATCAAGTGCATTTAATTTTTTGAGTATAAAATCTAGTTGCCAAGAGAGCCGCACCCACTGCCAAAACTGCTAGTACACTATCAGGTTCGGGTACGGCAGCAACTTGAGCATCAATTCTTGCAGTTCCAGCAAACACACCTGTCAAGTCAGGGTTCCCTAGTATCTTGGCAAACTCTGGGGAAAACAGCAATTTAACATCAGGGATGGTTAAATTTTGACCATCAAATACCGCAGGTTCTGGAAGACTCAAATCAAACAAAATTGTATCTAAAGAAAATGTGTCTCTTAAAACAAATCCGCTAGCACCTTCAGTAGTACGTCCCGGAGCAAAACCAATTGAAAAGTCACCAACAGTAGTTTGATTATTGAAGGTAACAGTACCAGTATGCTCGATTGTCCCTGAAAGCGGAGTAAAACCGCCCTCGTCGCTAAACGTGAAGTTGGTGGCTGAATCGATGTTAAAGCCAACTAAATAATTACTCGGAATTGGTGCAACTGTATTATTTCTGCCTGTCAAGGTTAGCCCGATACCTTTAAGAATATCTTCATGATCGCGATCGATACTGGTAACTCCTGATATTACTTTAAAAGTTGCAGCTTCTACCTGCATGGGTGCAATTGATATAAAAGCTGCGGTAGTGCAACTAACAATCCCTGCAAACTGAGAAAAACGCATATATATCCCTGATGACATTTGTAATTTATTTTATCTAATAAAAGCCTCTTTATTAATCTATAAACTTATGCATAAACGCTAAAATTTAACCCTCAAGAGAGAAAAAAACACTTTCTTAAAATTTATATGAGGAAAGTGTCAAGTTAATACCAAACTTTAAGTCATACAGTTATGAATAAAAATTAAAATGGGTGGGCAAAAATAAATTTAACTCTTCACAATGAAGCATAGAATATAAGGGATAAGGCATTAGGGATAAAAACTTATAAAAATATAGTTACGTTTAATTATGCCCAACACCAATTATTTAGCCTTAAATCTAGCAATCATGATGTGGTCAAAGATAGGTTTTTCCTCAAATTATTGATAAGATTAGGTTAAGAGGCAAAGCACTTTCTTAAATTTTTTATAAAGTAAGTGGCGTGGCAAGGCTAAAATAGTGTGATAGTTAAAGGCTGGGAATAGGAATTTAGCACCAAAAAATCATAAATCTAACTAACGCACAAATTTCGTCACCCCCTCAGATGGTTTTTACGCTAAGTTGACACCAATCAACGCACTGGTGCTTACAAAACCCATAGTTTAATTCCCTCTCGCCTACTTACTTGTTTGTTCACAGACTTGTTCTAATCCACCAGCTTATTTTCTCCAAATTAGAATCTATTTCCTGCCAAAAGCTTGCTGATGAGTCTATTTCTCTTGTTGCGGCGAATATCTTATCTATACTGTCGAAGTTTTTCTGAATCAACTGCTTATCTAATTTAGGAATATCTAATTTAAGATATTTCAGACGGTTGGGTAACTCTACTTGCTCTTGTGTCGGCAAGTTGGAAATCTGTTCAACTTCTTCTAAAATTTTATCTATTGATGCAATGACTTCTTCAAGACTCGGTTTTTTAGTTTGTAATTGTAAATCTTTCTCTTCAAAAGTTTCTTGTTCATTGCCTAACTTCACTATCACTATTTTGACGAAAAAAATATTGTAATCAACCGCACTAACTTCACCCACCTGGTTGTGATATTTTCCACTTTTATTAACAAGTACTATGTCCCCCTTCTCAATCTTGTCTTTCATAATTTATACAGCCTCTCAATTAAATTGTTAAATAATCTCCTCTACAGAAAATACTACTCTAAAGCCACAAACCCTTAACCCACCGTCTGACTCATTCCAGCTACGGCTGGCGCTGCGACACAGTTCGGCGTTGAAACTCCAAGAACCACCACGTAGCACTCGGCGATTAATATCACCGCCAACTTCCCAGGCTGTTCCATCTGAGGGTGCATCGCTGTAATTGTTGTGCCACGAATCAGCGCACCATTCCCAAACTAGCCCGTGCATATCGTACAATCCAAAAGCGTTGGCAACTTCAAAACTGCCGACGTTTGTTGTTTCTTTACGGAATTTGGTTTTTGGTTCGATAGTGCAACTAACTAACTCAGAAGTTATGGTTTCGCCAAAGTGGAAAGATGTTGTAGTTCCAGCCCGACAAGCATATTCCCATTCCGCTTCACTCGGTAAACGATAGTCGCGTCCAGTTTTTTCTGATAGTCTGAGACAAAATTCTACAGCCTCATACCAAGATACATTTTCCACAGGTCTATCTAAACCTTTAAATTTCGATGGATGGGGATTTAAAGCTTGTTTGACTTTGGGTAAAGCTGCTACTACTCTCCACTGGGCTTGAGTTACAGGAAATTTCCCCATAAAAAATGGTTCGACAGTAACTTTATGTCGAGGACGTTCGTCAGCATCTCCTTCACACTCTGGTGAACCCATCATGTAAGTACCGCCAGGAATCGATACCATTTCTAATGTGACAGATTTACCCAATTCTTCCGCAAAGAAATTTGCATTACCACTCATGCGGTTTACTTCTCTTCCACCTGTGTCTACTGTCACCACATCAAATTCAAAGGTTTCTAAGGGAGGTAATGGGACTATTACTTTTTGTGGTAGCGGCGGTAACATGGGTTGAGATATTGAAGTAATTTTCAGGGCAACAGGTTCAATATTCGATGTTGTAAACTTCAAATCGTTGATAACTTCTACTGCTGTTTGATATCTTTCACTTGCTAGATTTTTTAGTAATTTATCTAAAATTCTTCCTAAGTCGTCGCTGATAGTAATACTTTTTTCTTCTAACCGCTCGCGCCACATCCATTTAGCATTCATGGCATCATAAATAGGGTCATTAACCTGTCCAGAAGCATCCTGCAAAGGCAAACATCGAGTTAAAAGACGCACGCAAGTTACACCCAAAGCATACAAATCACTACCGTGACAAGCAAATCCAGCCATTTGTTCAGTTGGGGCATAACCAAGCGTATAAATTACTGTTGCTTGTCTTCCTAAACTGGTTTGTGTTACCTGTTTAGCACCACCAAAGTCAATTAATACGGGTTTTTCATCACTAGCACGACGGATAATATTTTCTGGTTTGATATCCCGATGAATGACGTTATGGGCATGAATGAATTCTAGAACTGGTAATAAATCAGCTAACAGTTCCCAAATGTGTTTTTCACCATAAATTTGCTGCTGAACTTCTTGTAAGAGGGTTTTTCCTTGAATAAATTCTTGAACAAGATACAAACTAGTACCTTGTTCAAAATAAGCTAGTAATCTAGGAATTTGGGTATGATTCTCTCCTAGTTCATACAACCGAAAAGCCTCTTCTTTAAAAAATTCTGCGGCTTTGGTGCGTTGTCCGGTTCCCTGAAATTGTGGGAAAAATTGCTTGATGACGCAAGGCGCGTTTAGTCTATCTACATCTTCTGTAGCATAGGTTCTACTAAATCCACCTTCACCTAATAGTCTTAATACACGGTAACGGCTTCTTAGAAGTTTGCCAAAGTTGCTTTGTCCGCAACTCACACAAAATCTATTGCTATCAGAGTTGAATGGGTTTGAGCAATTGGGATTTTGGCAGATTTGCATAATGAGGGGGAAATAGCATCTTCTCCAAAGTTAGCCCCAATATTATCTAATTGAAAACAGTTATGTAGAGAAGCGAACACGGAAATTTGTTTATGTGCTTAAAAATTATCTTTTACACGAAGAGAGATGCATAATTAACAATTAAAAAGAGTTAAATCAGGGAATTAAAACCCCAAATAAAATTGATATTAGTATTCTCGGCTTGCCGTAACTTACCGTATATTTTAATATAGCTGTTGTTCGCTATCAAAAAAGTTCAAAAAGAACCAATTAAAGAATTCAAAATTTAAGAGAGTTACATAAGAGGATTTAAAGCCTAGTGAGACTTTAGTTACTTGTATAAGTAGGGGTATAAAATCCTTTATTCGGCGAAAACCCATAATTTTCATTGCAAATTTGGCTCTCAATACATTTCAGATAAGCAGTATTGGCTTCTCCTCTCGATTCTTTCCCCTTTAAGCGAACCGTACAGGAGTCACGGCAAACGTATCTAAATATTGACGAGCCTAGATAAGAGTGGAATTTACCAAGGCCTGGTTCAGACATAACTTTCAGGAAATCAAATATTCACTGTTGTAGTAGCAATAATCATTAAGATGCTTTTGCCCTGGGGTTTCACTTCTTCAACCGATTTTTTACTTTTTGTCTTTTTGTGGTCTACTTTGGGTAATTCAACTTAGACAATGGCTAAAGAAACTAACTTGCCTTTGTAGCCACTAATCTCGATGACAGCATCCGTGAGGGCAGAGAATCCATTAGTGTTATCGTTGAGTGCCAGAAAAGTCTGCTGATGATTGCCTGTACCAAGGGTAAAAGTTGCCGCACTTTTAGCTACAAAAGCAGTTACAGTCAATATCTGTTGTACATCTGAGAGATTTAGACTCGCAACAGTGCCAAGTTGAACTAGATTAGCAGCGCTAACTTCATACAGCCCATCAATTTTATCTTCACAAATGTTCAAGTCAGTAATTTTATCAAAGGTAGACAGCAGCGAATCACTCAGGCTGTTAAACACAAACTTATCAGCGCCACGATTGCCTATGAGGGTATCACGCCCAGCGCCACCATTGAGGATGTCATTACCATTGCCACCAAGTAGTTTATCATTTCCAGCTAATCCAAACAGTTTATCATTGCCGTTTTGACCGGAAAGTCGATCGTTACCAGCCCCACCAGTAACTCGATCTGTACCGTTACCCCCATTTAAAGTAATGCTTGGTACATTTCCCTCTATGGTGGTTTTGCTGCTTGGTTGAGCGTTGGTATCATACAGATAAGTGGCGACTGCATCACTAATGCCATCACTGTTGTTGTCAATATCTGCGTCAGTCAGTTTGCCATTGGCATCGTAGTTGTAAGTCGTAATCTCGTCAGCGATGCCATCATAATTATTGTCAGTTACCTGTGCAGTGAGTTTGTCGTTACCGTCGTAACTGTAAGCGGTGACTTCATCAAAGATGCCATCATAATTATTGTCAATTTTTTGTGATGCTAGCTTGCCGCTAAAATCGTAGATGTAGATGCCAACTGCATCAATTACACCATCATTGTTAAAGTCATATCTGGCGGATGCACGTCCATAAGTATAGGTTTCGCCACCATCAGATATGCCGTCGCCGTTAGTGTCACGGCTAAAAGATGTCAAGTTTCCGTTGACATCGTAAGTATAAGTTCTAAATCAGTGTTCCTTATCTGCTTGATTTTAGTTGTGTACTGCAATGTGTTTTTATCACACATTGCTATGTTCTGCAAAATCTTTTTATACCAAGTCTGGGTATTTGAAATTGATGCCAATGCTTTAATTGAACAAGTTGCGGCACTTCCTAAAATTATGCGAGCAATAATTTTTACTGTATCTCTAGCTGAAATACCTGCTATGCTGGCATCTTTTGCACCAAATGTACAGTTTGACTGTATTATCAAGAGCAATGTCGGGGCAATTGATGAATTAATTTCTCCTACAGAAGATCAAGGCTTTCTGCGTAAGTTTTATCTTATTTGAAACTTTTATTCTCTCCAGAAGCGCGAATTAATTCAGCTATCAGAGCAACGATCGCAGATACTGAAATTAACATCACACTCAAAGCGTTAATATCAGGCTTGACTCCTGTTCTAATCCGGCTAAAAATCTCCATCGGTAGGGTGTTAGAACCGCTACCAGCAGTAAAGCTGGAAATCAAAAAGTCGTCTAAGCTGAGGACAAATGCTAGAAGACAACCAGCCAAAATACCAGGCATCAATTGAGGTAACAATACTTGCATGAAAGCTTGGATTGGTGTAGCGCCTAAATCTAGTGCTGCTTCTTCTAAGTGGGGGTCTAAATTGGTAAGTCGGGAAGCAACCACAAGTCCGACGTAAGCCAGACAAAAGACGATATGCGCTGCAACTATTGTCCACAAACTCAGGGGTATGGCAAAGGCGGCTAAACAAACTAGGGTAGCCACTGCGATCGCAATATCGGGAATAATCAATGGTAGGTAAGCAATACCCCGATACAATTTTTTCCCAGGAAATTGGTGACGCGCCAACCCAACCGCCATCAAGGTTCCCAGCACTGCTGAAACCCCAACAGCACACCCAGCAACGATCATACTGTTTTGCAAAGCCGATAAAATGCGATCGTCGCTGAACAACTTGCGATACCAATCGAGAGTGAATCCTTGCCAAGTTGCACTGTAAGGCGACTGATTGAAGCTATAAAAGCCAAGTACCAATATAGGCAGGTACATGAACACAAATATCAGTAGTGAGAAAACCGCCTGCCATGAGACACGCGGTTTTTTGAGAGATGGAGAGATATTCACGTTTATATAATATGATTTTTATTGATAGCAATTCAAAATATCATATTTCATGCAATAAGTCAATTATCTGACTCTATTCTCTGTGTCTTCAGCGATTTAAAAGTGATTGATTGAACCACAGAGGCGCAGAAAACACAGAGAACAAAGTAATTTATTGACCAAAATTTTTACCCGCCTTGAAAGGCTTATTCTCTTCAATACCTTTGCAGAACTGCTAGGGAATCTAGTTCGTGGAATGAGTCGGGGGAGTTGAATTTTGGGAATCTCTTTATTACCTTTTAAAGCGGCCAAGGATAGAGTTAATTGTCATTGCTCAGAGCTTATAATAAAATTTTGCCGTTTTTGATTTAAAACTACCTCCTTAACAGAAGTTAATCTTTTTGGGGCAATGAGTTATCTTTATATAGTACGGAAAGCCGTCAGAATTAGTCTACAGACTGCATCCTTTAATTAATATTTTAAAATTCGATAAATTACAGGCGTTAACAGAGCTTTTTAGCCTAATATCACCATATAGATACTATTTAGGCGTTTTTTGAAAATAATATCTGTCAAAAATATTCTATTTAAAATAGTACTAAAGCATGAAGTTTTAATAAATTAGGATGCATTTACCTCTTTAGGAGTGGGTAATTTCCGTACTAGGATAGACAAGGAACATAGAAAAAACAGAATAAAATTTGAGCAGAATTCTTAATAAGTTTAGTATGTGAACTTACTTTCTGATACCACAGTAAATCAATTACATAGCACTACAACAACAGAAATAAAAAACTTCTAATTCTAGTTTTATTTTTTAGGAGGTTTGTGATGAGAATTGCTCAATTAGCTCCATTATGGGAAAGAGTTCCACCTCCAGCTTATGGTGGCATAGAGTTGGTAGTAGGGTTACTGACTGATGAGTTAGTTCGACGCGGACATGAAGTAACTTTATTTGCATCGGGAGATTCTATCAGTCTGGCAAAACTAGTGTCAGTTCATCCCCATGCCCTCAGACTCGATCGCACTATCAAAGATTACGGCATTTACGAAATGCTGAATCTAGCTTCGGTGTACGAACGCGCACAAGAGTTTGATATTATTCACTCTCATATCGGGCATGGGGCACTGGCTTACGCAAATCTCGTTAAAACCCCTACGGTTCACACGTTGCACGGTATTTTTACCCCTGACAATGAAAAGATGTTTAGTTTTGGGAAAAAACAACCCTACGTCAGTATTTCTGATTCACAACGAGAACCAAGGTTAGGGTTGAATTATCTAGCAACGGTCTATAACGGAATTGATGTCAGCAGTTATAATTTTCACGCCCAACCAGAAGATCCCCCCTATTTAGCGTTTTTGGGTCGGATGTCTCCCGAAAAGGGAGCGCATTTAGCAATAGAAATTGCAAAACTTGCTGGTTGGCGTTTAAAAATGGCAGGTAAGGTAGATGTCGTTGATGTGGAATACTTTGAGAAGGAAATCAAACCGCACATTGACGGCGAGCAAATTCAGTATTTGGGTGAAGCCAACCATGTTCAAAAAAATGCTCTCATGGGAGGTGCAGTAGCAACCCTGTTCCCCATCACTTGGCGAGAACCCTTTGGATTAGTGATGGTTGAGTCAATGGCTTCGGGTACGCCAGTGATTGCGATGAACTTGGGATCTACTGAGGAGATAATTTCCCACGGTAAGACGGGTTTCCTCTGCAATAATATTCAAGACTGCATTAGTGCGATCGATCGCGTAGTAGAGTTAGACCGCTATAGTTGCCGCGAGTATGTCGAAAATAGTTTCAGCGTTAAGCAAATGACTGATGGCTATGAGGCAGTTTATCAAAAAATAATCGCAGAACGATTTTCTCAGAATGGGCATTCACGCAGTTTGATTGGTCTAGGTAGCGATCGCATTTAATTTCTGTGCCTCAGATCCCCTACTTCTCTGAAAAGTCGGGGATCTTGTTAGTAAATAAAGACTGTTACCAGGTTAAGCGATCGCGCCATTTTTCCAAGGTCTTCGCTTTAACCCCTGGAACTCTTTCTAAGTCTTGTAAAGATGTAAATTTTTGCTGTTGGCGGCTAAGAATTATCCGTTGTGCTAACTTATTACCCACGCCAGGGAGAGTTTCTAATTCTGCCAAACTTGCAGTGTTAATATTTATTTGTTTAATTGCTTGTAGTTCACTTGATGAAGAACTTTTTATCTGTGGACAGCGTGTTTGTTCTGATTTAATTTTTTCTTGAATTCCTGGTGGTAAGCCGGGTTTAACTTTGCCATAAAGACGAGCAAATTCTCGCACGTAATGGGCAGCAACTATAGGATTTTGAATTACTACAAGTGTCTCATCGTTACCATTATTTGCAGCATCTGACCAATTATGAGAACCTGTAATTACTGTTTGGCTATCAATCACACCAAATTTGTGATGTAATAAATCGCCTTTGGGTAACAGAGGTACGCCTACAGTGGTAATTGGATTTTGCCAAGGATGATTGTCAATTTCATATTTACATTTATTACTGAGAGCAACTCCCATCATATCTAAGGCTTCACTGTAGGGACGATAGGCAAATTGTGGTTCAATTAAAGCGCGAATCTGCACGCTTTGTTGATGGCGATTTTCTAAAATATTGGCAAGACGCTGATCGGAAAGGACAAATAACGCCATATCAACAGATTTGGTTGCTGAATTTAAAGTTTTACCAATTAAACCATTACTACTGTTACTCCAAGATTGAGTTGGAGAAGTAGGTGAAAATTGTACAGTAATTTGGGTGTTACCTAAAGTGATTTGTTTAGGCGATCGCATCGGTTTTTCCAAACCAAATCTACTATCAGGTTTACCTCCTGGCCCATCTCCCCATAAAATGTTAAACTCTTCTGTAAATAAAGACGCTAATTCTGGGCTGTCAATCTGCAATAAGTTATTAGCATTGCCTAAAGTATTGGGATTTGTAAAATCACCATAAGTATCACTTAAAGTAAAATTGGCCGAAGTGATAATTACAATGCGATTATCCACAATCACAAATTTGTGATGCATTAAGCTGCTACCTGCTGAACCATCTGCTCGATCGTCTATCCAGGGAATTTTAGCATTCTGCAAAATTATCAAAGCATCTCTTTGATTAATTTCTGCTGGACTGAGTTGATTGTCTTGGTTGATATCGATAAATTGGCGAAATTCCTTATAGCGTTCCTGTTCCCTTTTATCTAACTTACTTACCTCAGCAGATGTTAAATTACTCCAAGGTCGGCTATAGGTATTTTCTAAAATTATCCTGACTTTTACCCCAGCTTTTTGTTTATCAACCAGTGCTTGGGCAACTTTGGGTAAACGTAATTCTTGCACCGCCACATCTACTGTAGATTTAGCCTGCGTAATAGCATTAACAATTTGTTTTTCTAAATCATCCCCAAGGCGAGTTTGCAAACGGTAAGGTTCCTTGTATTCTGAAGACTCAGAATGGTTAAAGTAAACTTGAACTAACGGATCTTGTGGTAACGGTGTAGGACGCTGATTATAAGACTGAACTCGTTGACAACCAGCGAGGGAGAATATCAGTAAAAAGATATATAAAAAATATCTTTGTCTAGAGATAAGTTGCACTGTAATCTGTTAAAAGTGGATTGGGAGTGGATAGATTTATCATTCCCAAAATTTTATGTTCTGAATTAAGTAGAAAAATAACTTTCCAAGCAAAGGGAAAAATCCACTGCTAGAGGCAGAATTACAGAGATTTTTTCAGGATTTATCCACTCAAACTGTATATGCTGACAAGATCAGCAGCTTACTGCCAACGTGTGTTCTCACCATTATCGGTTATATGCAAATTTATCTAGATTACAGCGCCACTACTCCGACTCGAAAAGAAGCGATCGCAGTTATGCAAACAGTCCTCACTCAACAGTGGGGCAATCCTTCCAGCTTACATGAGTGGGGACAACGGGCGGCAACGGTTGTGGAACAAGCCAGAGTCCAAGTTGCTGGTTTAATTAACGCTGTTACCCCTGAATCGATCGTTTTTACCTCTGGTGGCACTGAAGCAGATAATTTGGCGATTATGGGTGTGGCTCGGTTGTATGCTGTTCCTCAACATCTAATTATTTCCAGCGTCGAACATTCTGCAATTTCTGAAACAGTAAGGTTGCTAGAAATGTGGGGTTGGGAAGTTACGCGCTTGTCTGTAGATGTGAAAGGTAGAGTCAATCCCCTAGATTTAAAGGCGGCGTTGCGACATAACACAGTTTTGGTTTCGATAATTTACGGTCAAAGTGAAGTTGGAACAGTGCAACCGATCGCAGAACTGGGTAAAATTGTGCGATCGCACGGCGCTTTGTTCCATACAGATGCGGTGCAAGCTGCGGGGCGTTTACCCATAGATGTGCAACAACTCCCAGTAGACTTACTTAGCCTTTCCAGTCATAAAATATATGGGCCCCAAGGTGCGGGGGCGTTGTATGTGCGTCCTGGCGTGGATTTGATGCCCTTACTGGGTGGTGGTGGACAAGAAATGGGGCTGCGTTCTGGTACGCAAGCAGTACCCGTAATTGCTGGATTTGGTGTAGCAGCAGAATTAGCAGCGCAAGAATTAGCGACAGAAACACCACGCTTAATTGAGTTACGCGATCGCGCCTTTGCCCAATTAGCTGAGATTCCGGGTTTAATTGCTACAGGGCATCCGCATCACCGCTTACCTCACCATATCAGTATGTGCCTAGAAAACGCCGATGGTAAAAAATTGAGCGGTAAAACCTTGGTACGACAGCTAAACCTTGCTGGCATTGGCATCAGTGCTGGTGCTGCCTGTCACAGTGGTAAACTTAGCCCTAGTCCGATATTGTTAGCGATGGGTTATTCCGAAAAAGCCGCTTTGGGCGGAATTCGCATGACATTGGGGCGTGATACGACGCAAGCGGATATAGATTGGACAGTGATGGTGTTGAAGCAAGTTTTACAGAGGCTGACACCAGATTTATCTTTAGTTAAGCGTTAAATTAAATGTGACAAATCGCATACCTGTGGGAATACTAGCCGTATAAACTAGCTAAACACGGGTGCGCGATGAGAGAAATTGGTTTTATAAAGTGGTTTGGTGGCTATGATCGTCAAAGAGGTAGGGAAAATGATTTTGGATATATTGGACGTGAAGGAAGAACAGATGATATAAAAGTCTATCGAGAAGAAGTGAATTGTTTAGAAAGTAGTTTGATTGAAGGAACATTAGTCACTTTTGAATTAGTTATAAATTTGCAGACTAATAAACAATTTGCTACAAACTTGAATTTATTTAAAGAGGTCGGTAGGATAAAAACCTTTGGTACAAATATAGGGAGAACAAGTAAAAATAATTATTGGTTTATCGAATGCCAATATCAAGATAATACCTTACTCCATAAAAGCCAAATCCATTTTTTAGAATCTGATTTAAAAGAAGGGACACTCATAAAGTTTGAACTGCGAAAATATGGTGACGGTTATAGGGCAAAAAATGTACATTTACTAGATTTTAAGAAAGAAACCGATTCAGATATTATTCAACGTTGCTTAAATCACAATGATCCTAGATTTTGTGCTTTGGGATTTTGGAGATATCTAAATAATAACTCGATTGAAGAGGCAATATCTTTAGCAGAAGAAAAGTTCAAAAGATATTCGTCTTGGGAAAAGAAGCGTTTTTTAGGCGAAGCACCAGAGGCTATTGTACTTTACTTTGAAACTCAAACTCTTAAACAAGTATTACCTGACGAAAAACAATTTAAATTATTATTACAACTTTTAAATAATAACTTAAGCATAGTAATAAATGACAATTTAAAACAAGAAATATTTAATATTATTACCAAGTTCCAAAATGTAAACTTGACTTTATGTGATAAAATCATAACCAAATTTTATAAATTATATTTAGATCATCCAGAAGATCGTAAGCAACTCAGGATACAACTCCATACCAAATGCTTAGTTGAACTTATAAGTGATTTAGAAAATGATCTTGGTCAAGTCACCCTCTTAAATGAATTACGAGATACTTTAGTACATTCCAAAGCAAGCGAGTTGTGGATATTTATACCTAATTATATTCTTCTTAAACAAGAGATTTGGCCTATAACGCCAAGAGATAAACGTGTTGGCATTCTTGTAAGTCAAATTACCAATCAACAAGATTTAAATCATCAAGATAAAATTTTGGAAATTGCAGAGGTACTTGAAGAATCTGTACCTGAAGAAATTCCAACGCTAATTTCTATATTTCGAGATAAGCATTCGATTAAATGTCACGACGCAATTTTAAAATTCCTACCTGCTGTTGAACAAATTACTATTCTGAGGGCAAGGCTGAACAATAATGTTAGTGAAAACGCTAACATTATATCCCAGATTGCAAAAATTCTTGCTGCAACTTCAAGTGATAACCTTCAATTTTTGATTTCTAAACTGCCAGATAGCGTTAAAATATGGGATGAAATATTAGAGTTTTTACCGCCAGAAGACAAATTTTTGATCCTGTTATCAAAGCTTAAAGAAGAATATCAATTAGAAAATCAAGATATCATCCAAAAAATTGGAAATGTGATTAATGCAGCTTCCAATGAAGAACGCATAATATTAATTGACCGACTTCCAGATGGGGTAAAATACAAAGAACCAATCCTTCAATCATTCCATTTTTTGCTTCCAGAAGATCAAATACGATTAGTGTGGAGTTTTATAGCAGATGGCTCCTTATTTATTTGGCATTATTTGTCAAGAGAAGCAAAAATACTATGTGTTTATCGCCTAGCAAAAGAGAATACAAATATCTCTCTATTTATTACTGAGTTTAAACGTATTCATAACACTAACCCAGAGAATGATAATTTGATAAGATGTGTCCTGAAAATACTATGGGCTAAAGAACATCCAAATCGAAGCAATGAAGTTTTCCAGGAAGTACACGAATTATTAATAAATTATGTAATTCAATATGCTAAAAATTCTACTGAACCTATAAATCTTGATCCGTTATTGCCTTACTGCAAACCTACAGAGGTGAAAGTTAAATACTGTGAAGGAAAACTATGGGAGAGAGAAGAAATTCAAACAACAGGTGAGGCTAAAATAGTAATTAGCGCTTATTGCCCGCGTGCAAGAAATAACTGTAACTTATTTGAACCAAACAGAAGCTCAAATTCCAATTTTGGTTTGTATGGAGCGCGTTTATCTGCTGAATGTTCACAAGATTGGAAAAACTGGTCTTTACTAGAACTTTTTAAAGCAGTAGATATTGTGCCATCTATGCCTGATTTGAGAAAACCGGAGGATTACTTACCAAAACTATCAGGGTGGATTAATCGCATTAACGAAATTCGCTCAAGGCTCAAGTGTTCTGTATGTGAAGATATAATGCCGCACAATATAGAATATTCTCAATTTAGTACTAGATTCAGGGTTACAGTTTTTTCTTGCAAACATGGAGAAGATCATGACCATAATATTTATTTGAATGAATGTTGGGGATGCAGTGAAATAATTGATAGTAGAGAGAGCAGATACCAGTCACCAGAAAAGAACTATTACATCTGTATTCACTGTGGAAGTGGAACACAACACAGCAACACTTATACTCAAGGCGATATTTGCCCAAAATGCGGCACGATAGGAATGAAAGTTAGCAAGCGTTACCGTAATTGTCATTCCTGTAATCATTCAATCAAACTACCTGAAGAGAGAAAAATAACTGGTTCCGAATGTCCTCAATGTCGAACACAAGGGATGATGCTGACAGTTAATCAAAAGAATAAGCAAGTTCGCGTGTGCCGTTTTGATTCCTGTAGATATTCAATATCAGCAACATAACCCATGTTTTAGTTTCTGTATTAATAATCCTTAAACACCACCATGAACACTGCTAAACTCACCACTGATGGCACTCACCAAATCGTTATTTTGCCCGAAGAATTTCAACTTACTGGGACTGAAGTTTACATCAAAAAAATTGGTAACGCCATTATCCTGATTGCCAAAGACAACCCTTGGGAATCCCTAATTGATAGTCTAGACAATTTTTCTAATGACTTCATGACTACCAGAGATCAGCCATTCCTCGACACCAGAGAGAACTTCTAAAATGCGATACCTATTTTTATTTTTCGTCTAGAGAATAAAAACTTAATCCCCGTAGAATGGATGGTTTGACAATTAGTACTTTTGCTCCACTCAAAAAAGTGGGATGCTCCCATTCTAGTGTTTATCACCATAGAAATATCCCAAAACAGGATAAAATCAGAGGTACTCAAGTTTCAGAGCCACGTAAACCAATAAATGAGTCTATCTAACCCAGAACCGAGTTCCCTCAAGACTTTAAAACGCAAGGCTACCAGCACAGTTGGTCGGGGAAAAGTAGTCAACCTCAACACCAACTTAAATTTTTCTGCGTGGAATGATGAAAGCGTTGCTTTATATCTGGGTGATAGTCTCGAACATTACAACAATTGGGAGCAGCCTACAGTCATCGTTTCAGATGGAGCTTACGGTGTTCTTGGTTTTGAAGGAGACACTTCAGATCATATTGATTTACCTAATTGGTATGAACCTCATATTGCTGCATGGTCAAAAGCAGCCATACCATGCACAACACTCTGGTTTTGGAATTCAGAAATTGGCTGGGCTGTTGTGCATCCACTTTTAGAAAAATACGGTTGGCGTTATGTTAATTGTAATATTTGGAACAAAGGATAAGGTCATATAGCAGGGAATGTTAATACAGAAAAAATTCGTAGATTCCCTGTAGTTACAGAAGTGTGTGTTCAATATGTAAGAGAAGTTAAAGTCAATGAACTGACGTTGAAAGTATGGTTGCTTGAAGAGTGGAAACGTTCTGGATTACGACTACGACGGGCAAACGATGCTTGTGGTGTAGCTAATGCTGCAACTAGGAAGTATTTCGATCAAGGACACTTATGGTATTTCCCTCCTCCAGAGATGTTTGAGAGGTTAGTTAACTATGCAAATGAGTATGGTAATCCAGAAGGAAGACCTTATTTTTCTTTGGATGGAAACCAATCTTTAACAGGGCAAGAATGGAGTAAGATGCGCTCTAAATTCAGATGTCCTCATGGTTTTACAAATGTTTGGGATCGGCAAGCTCTACGGGGTGATGAGAGAGTTAAGATTCCTTCTGAAAAAGCATTACACCTGAATCAGAAGCCCCTCGACTTGATGAGCGTTATTGTTGAAGCGTCAAGTGATGAAAACGATGTTATCTGGGAACCTTTCGGAGGACTATTCAGTGCATCTCTAGCAGCAAGTAAACTGAGACGAAAAGCTTACTCTTGCGAAATTGATCCAGATTATTTTTATTATGGAGTGCAGAGATTTAATCAAGAAGTTCATCAATACTCTCTTCTCTAATTTCTAGATAATCTTGTAAATATTTCTTGATACTGTCTTCTCTACGACTTGATAGAAGTCTATTCCATTGACCAACTGTAATACCAGAAACTTCAATGTTATAGACACGTTGCTTAAATTTTGCAATACCTGGATGCTCGATTCTGTCCATCTTTGCGAAATTAGTATCCAATCTGTATTTATACCGGATCAATAGTTCACGCAGAAGGTGCTGATATTCTCTAGTTGGTTTATAGATTTTTCCTTCAACACCCCATGAATAAACTATTTTTTGAGCTTCTAATAACTCTTCAACAGATCCTTGAAATTTATAACCGCTAGTGTTTGTCTGCTGTAAATTTGCTGTTCTTTGAATTGTATCTTCTGGCTCCAAAACAATACAGCACTTACGGCAGCTATGAGGTACATCCTCAAATCTGAAAGCTTTGATAGGAGAGGGCAAGGAGAAAAACTGTATTGCATAATAGCCGGAAGTGCTGTATAATCTGGCGGATTATGATAATGAGTATCTCTAGCTAAAGCTACCGACAAACCAGAAACAACACATACATCAAGAATACGAGGCTTGCCATAGATAATTTTATCAGGCAACCATGCCAGCATAGCAACATAGGTCTGATCGTACTTAAAATGATTTTGACTGTCTTTAAAGCGTGCTGTTATTTCTGTTGCTAATGGAAACCATGCTTTAATTTCTAATCCTGGTGTTGGTTGAACTGTCCCTACAAAAATAGTATCTGGAAAGCCCGGATCTTGCCTCTGCCACTTTCCAAACTCAGAAAATTAATTTTGTTTATTCAAAAACTCAACTGTGTTAAATTCGATTAAATTTCCGAGTAAGGGTGAAAGCTTTGAGATAACTTTGGCCAAGTTTAGCGCTGCATCTACAGTTACAGGCTTAGATATATCTAAAACATCAAAAATATGACCCGATAAATTATCTAGATACTGAGATGCCAGCCTTATTACATCCTGTGTATTCATATCTCTTCCTCACAAGATGCTTCAGATATTCCTTGTTCAACTTTTCTGAGAATATCGCAAGGATCTACACCAATGACGCGAGTAACTAACAGAAACTCAATTACATCTAACCGCCGTTCACCGTTTTCATATTTGGCTACAAAAGATTGTGGCTTTTTCAAGGAATTAGCAAGCGTCTGTTGAGTTAGTTTTGCTTCCTTACGAGCCGCAATCATACAGCGACGGAATATTTCATAGTTCTGGCTGAAAACGAATTTCATTGTGCCTTGGCTTTAGCACTATGTTTACGTCGAACACAATAAACCTGTTTTCGGATTATCCCAAAATAGGATATTTAAGGTTGTCCTACCTTCGGTATTGTTAAATAAATCTTTTCCCAAAAGGTAATATTTTGAGTCATAAAGGAGTTTAAACATGACTTATTTTGATTACTTTTGAAGCTTTTCTTGAATGAATAAATTTATCATTGGGATTGGAATGTTTATGGGTTCTACGATTGGCAGCTATATCCCAGTATTGTGGGGTGGAAGTTTGCTATCGTTTAGCTCGATTTTCTTTAGCGTTATTGGTGGTATTGCAGGGATTTTGCTTGCGTATCGCGTATCAAAATATCTAGGTTTTATCTGAATCGGCGCTCTATTCGATTGTCGCTGAAGCCTTAAACGAGGCTTTTACCATTGGGCTATTCCGAAAAAGCTGCCTTGGGCGGAATTCGACGCAAGCGGATGTATATTGGACGGTAATGGTGTTAAAGCAAGTTTTGCAGAGGCTGACACCGGATTTATCTTTAGTTAGACCGTTAAAGACTGTACATTAAGTCAGCAAAACCATAGAGGCTGATGATAAGTAATAGTGATGCTGTTAGTTGGGTAATTCGCGTCTGGTGTGAAGGCGCGATCGCTTCCCGCACTAAGATAGAAATAGATGCACCTACTACTAGGCTCAAGCCTAAAATTAAATAGGGTCTATCAGGTAAAATACTCGCTATTGCCAGCATAGCGATCGCTAATAAGAGCATCAATAATTCTACAAACCTGGGTGGGTTATATTGGCTGGATAAAACAAAGCTGTTGAACCAAAAAGACCAAAATCTCATATTGCAGTGCTGAGTGCTGAGTTATTAGTGCTGAGTTATGAGTGAGAAATTAAAGTTGTGAGTTAGGAAGCCGCGTTTGATTCAAAACTCCTAACTCCTAACTCCTAACTTTTAACTCCTAGCCCCTAACTTTTGACCTGTGCCGTTTTTCTGTGCAGTATCACTTTCTGGTAGTTCTACACCAAAGACGCGGCTAAAAACTTTGGCGACTTTATAGCCAGAATCAATCGATTCTAAGGGGTCTTTCCGCAGCCTATGACGCAAACATAGGGTAATCACGCGGCAGATATCATCAACTGTAACTTCAGTGCGTCCTTCATAAGCTGTTAAGGCTTTAGCGGCACGGTTACTAACAATGTCACCCCGCAAACCATCTACATCCAGTTCAGAACAGACTTCAGAAATTTTTACCCGTAGCTCGTAGTCAAGTTTTACTTCTGGTAAAAGCTGTTGAGCATTGACAATTTGTTCTTGCAATGCTTCTTGCTGGGGTTTGTAGTTTTCAAGAAACACTGGAGGATTTTGGTCAAAATCCGCCCGTTGTTCCACGATTTGCACCCGCAAGGCTGGTTCTTTGACTGTGTGAATTTCTGCGTGCATCCCAAAGCGATCGAGCAGTTGGGGGCGTAGTTCGCCTTCTTCAGGGTTTCCAGAACCCACAAGAACAAAACGCGCCGGGTGACGGATAGAAATACCTTCCCGTTCTACAGTGTTCCATCCACTGGCGGCGGAGTCGAGCAGTACATCTACAAGGTGGTCATCTAATAAGTTGACTTCATCCACATAGAGAATGCCCCGGTTAGCCTTTGCCAGCAGTCCTGGTTCAAAAGCTTTGACACCTTCAGATAAAGCTTTCTCGATGTCGATTGTGCCACAAACTCGGTCTTCTGTAGCTCCTAGAGGTAGGTCTACCATTTGGACTTTTTTGTGAGTTACAGGAATTTCTGCCCCTTGTTCTAAAAGTTGGCGGACTTCATCGCTCATCAAATCAGGGTCGCTAGGATCGCTACTGAAAGGGTCATTGGCAACCACAGAAATTTCTGGCAGCAGATCCGCCAGCGCCCGGATAGTTGTGGATTTACCGGTACCGCGATCGCCCATGATCATTACACCACCAATTTTGGGGTCAATCACGTTCAATAGGAGCGCCAGTTTCATTTCTTCCTGGCCCACAATTGCCGTAAAAGGAAATACTATGCGACGCGTACTTGCCGTGGATTGAGCAGTTGGACTCACTAAATTACCTTAACAATATTTTTCTTATTACAGTTTTCTATTGTGACACAGTTGGGGTGTGGAATAGGTTAGTAATTTTCAAGGCATTATTAAATACATTGTCTTAAGTACATACACTAAAATAATAATTATTGATGAATTGAATAATTAAAAAATATATAAAAATATGAAAGAAAAATCTAGGAATGAGATAAAAAACTCTTCATTTAAAGTTTTAGACCTTTTTGCTGGTTGTGGAGGGTTATCTTTAGGATTTCAAAATGCTGGATTTAATATTTTAGCAGGATTTGATAATTGGAAACCAGCTATAGATGTTTATCAAAAAAACTTTAGCCATGAAATTTTTGATTACGATCTTAGTAATTTAAGGAGTAACTATCAAATTTTTAAAGAAATGTGTCCTGAAATTATTATTGGTGGGCCACCTTGCCAAGACTTTTCTAGTGCCGGGAAACGCAATGAAAATTTAGGAAGAGGAGATTTAAGTATTGTATTTTCTGAGATAGTTAAAAGTGTTCTTCCTCAGTGGTTTTTGATAGAGAACGTAGACTTATTTCGTAAAAGCAATAAATATACAGAGGTTAAACAAATATTGAAAGACGCTGGATATGGTTTAAGTGAAATAATTTTGGATGCGAGTTTGTGCGGTGTCCCTCAAAAGCGAAAAAGATTTTTTTGTTTTGGAGAGTTACAGGGAAAAGACAAAAGTCTAGAACCTTACCTGAAAAAAAAGTTAGCAGATAAACCAATGACCATTAGGGATTATCTGGGAAATAAATTAGAAATTCAATATTACTACAGACATCCAAGAAGTTACCAAAGAAGAGGAATTTTTAGTATTGATGAACCTAGCCCAACAGTAAGAGGAGTTAATCGTCCTATTCCTAAAACCTATAAGAAACATCCTAAAGATCCAGTAAGCATTATAGAAAACTTGCGCCCATTGACTACAATTGAAAGAAGCTACTTGCAGACTTTCCCTGAAACTTTTATTTTTGAAGGTACAAAAACAGACCTTGAACAAATGATAGGGAACGCTGTACCAGTAAAGCTTGCAGAATATGTTGCTAAAAGTATCCTTGAATATATTAAAGATAGTTTAAATAATCCTATAAGATTTACAGCAGAAAATTGTCTTTCATAATTAATTTAAAATGAACAATAAAATGGGAGATGAAACCTCTCAAGTTATTTTATTTTAGTCATTAGTTTAACTTATCTTTTTCAAGGTTTACATCAAGTTATTAGTGGAAAATTATGCATCAGTGATTTTATTTTTTGGAAGTCCAAAAGAGAGATGGAATATAACCAATGACCAATGCCCCATTCTCCATACCAATATCTATTGGGCACAAATGACTACTTGCTGCGTCAAGCATCTTATAACTTTGTACGTCTGCTTTAGTTTTTTTGGTGCAAAAGTTCCATAAGCAGGGAACGAACAACTACCAACTCATCAGTTTTGTACTAAGCATAAATACTTGTAGACTATATGCTTAGTAGATTAAATCGTAAAAGCGAACAATGGCGTGTGTGAGTAGCTAATGCATCATTCAAATTTATGAAATCACCTTTTATTGCTCAAAGTTGGCGGCGACTATTCAAGTCTCTTTTTCCGATTCTCATTTTAATATCCTTTATTACGGTATTGCTGGTAGACAGTTTCGCCCCTGCGATCGCAGAAGGTTGGGGTTTTGGCGCGATCGCACAGCTACCCCGTCAAGAAATTCGCGGGGTTTGGATGACTACCAATGATTTTGACACCCTCAAGGATCGGGAGAAAGTGCAGGATGCGGTGAGTCAATTACGACGGCTGAACTTTAACACAATCTATCCTGTGGTGTGGAATTCTGGTTATGTAATGTATCCGAGTGCGATCGCACAACGTGCGGGTATTCAACCTTTTATCTACAAAGGTTCAGATGGACATGATATTCTTGCAGACCTAATTAACCAAGCCCATCGCAAAGGACTGTTAGTAATTCCCTGGTTTGAGTTTGGTTTCATGGCCCCCCCAACGTCAGAACTAGCACTAAATTATCCTGATTGGTTCACACAAAAGCGGGATGGTAGCCAAACTTCAAATAGTGCAGCTGGTGAGGTGATGTGGCTCAATCCGTTCCTTCCGCGAGTACAACAGTTCATCACCAACCTCGTGCTGGAAACTATTACCCAATATGATGCTGATGGTATTCAGTTTGACGATCACATGAGTTTGCCTTACGAATTTGGCTACGATCAATATACAGTTGCTTTGTACACTAAAGAAACTAAGAATGCTCCTCCAAGGGATGCCCAAGATGCGGCATGGGTAAAGTGGCGGGCAGATAAAATTACGGCGTTCATGGTACAACTTAACCAAGCTGTGAAGCAAAGAAAACCACAAGCAATTTTCTCTGTTTCTCCTAATTATCATGATTTTGCTTACAAGTTTCACCTGCAAGATTGGCTGACTTGGATGCGGCAAAATATTGTGGACGAGTTAATTGTGCAAGTTTATCGTCCCGATATGCAAAGTTTTGTGGCTAATATTTCTCGCCCAGAAATCCAAGAGGCACAAAAAATAATTCCAACTGGAATTGGGATTATGACTGGGTTACGAAATAATCCAGTTCCCATGCAGCAAATTAAGTCTCAGGTGCGGGCTGCTCAAGAACGCGGTTTAGGTGTAACTTTCTTTTATTATGAAAGTCTTTGGAACGATTCTCTAGAATCCTTAAAAGAGCGACAAGTTGGATTTGGAAGTCTCTTTCCATCTCCTGCACTCCGCGCCAGAGTTGAATAACTTTGTCTGTTTAATTTAAGTTCGACGAAGTTAATAAAATTCACTTTGAGGACTTACGCAAAGGTAAGTGTTTTTGTCATTACAAGCGTTGACGTAGCCTCTCAAAGAGAAGCAAAGTAATCTCGTCAAGACTGGGATTGCTTTACTAGGCTACGTTTCGCTGGTAATTGGTAATTAGTTAGACAGTACATCAGTTTGGGAATACTGAGAACTAGGGTAATGGATTGCTGCAATCCTTTGAGATAGAAATAGTTCCAGCCTTTCCCCTAAAGCACTGTCTTTCTAGGATTTTAAATATTATGAAAACCGTTCAAGGTCTAAATTAGAGAACTCAAAAATCTACTCATAGTCCACATCTGCAAATATAGATTTTAAATCCCGATAACCGCTAACTACTCGTACAATCACAACACTATCTTCAAAAACTCGATAAAAAATAATGTAGCCATCTAAGGGTATTCCTCTAAGGCTTGGATCAAAATTGGCGTAGCTTCGTCCTATATTCGGGAATTGAGCTATGTTTTGGCACTTCTTATTAAATCCTTGAATAAATCTTTCCCCTGCGTTGATATTGCTAACTAGAAAATAATCTAAAATTTCATCTAAATCTTGGCTTGCTTCTTTGGCAATAAAATATTCCATTATCCTTGAGTCTCACGCGCTTTGCGTAATTTTTCTGACAGTCGCGCCATCACCACTTCACCATCTATTACGTCTCCACTTTCAATAGAAGCAAGCCCAACAGCTATTTTTTTCTGGGTTTCTTCTTCCCATTCCTGATAACCCTTCTCCCATTCTTCCAGCAGTTTCAATGCTTTAACAATCACATCTTCAGCATTTTCATATCTACCTGTAGCAATTCGGGTTTGTATAAATTGCTCGTATTCAGCTTCAAGTTGGATGTTCATAATTGTTATTCCTAGTTAGCTAAGAGCATTCCCCAAACTATGCTCTAAAATTTATCTAAATTCATTAAAGCCTTAACTTATGCTTCTTACCGAACTCATAGGCTGGGAGCAGTTTGGGAACGTCAAAGACTCTCTGTTCCATTGGGTGGTAATTTGGCTAGGTTTGAGGCGAGAGCATTAGTGTTGATGGCAAATGTTGAGCAATTTCCGACAGTAGAGTTAGCTTTTGCTTGGACAAGAGATAGAAACGCCCCATTGATTTTAGGACACATGAATTTCTTTTTAGCGTTTGATATGTGCTTCTATCGTTCTGAATTAGTGTTTGAAATTAGCCCTAAAATAGCTTGATGGAAATAGTGAAACCCAACATCATATTAGGTTAACGTTAGGTTTCACTCCATTTAACTAGCTTGATTTGGCGGTATTGCTTCCGGTGGTGTTTCCGCCGGGGGAGCGAGTACCGCATCCGGCGCAATTTCTTCTACGATAATCGGTTGCTTATCCTCAATTTCAAAATCTGGTTGCGCTGCTTCCACCAGTTCAGGAGATGGGGGATGTGGTGGAATCGCTTCCGGTATACTCTCGGTTTTTGCTTCGGTGTCGGTAGTAATTGTCTGCGGTGCTGGTTGTTCTGGTATGACAATAGTTTTGTCGATAATCTCAACAGCAGGTTGTTCTACCAGAACAGAAGTAATGTCTTCAGGTTTGGGGGTTGTGGGTGGCTTTTTATTCCCAGTCTGTTGCACCTTGTCTTTCGCGCCACTAAAGGTACTATCAAGACCTTTTTGCAACTGGCCCAGCTTTTCCTGAAGGGAAAACTTATTCACCTGTTCTTGAATGCCAGTTTTCACCGTCTCAGCACTAGGTACTTGGGTTTGTTGTGCCTGGGGGGTCAGTTGGCGACGTAATGATAGAGTTTGCCAACCAAACCAAACCAAAAGAGCCACACTAGCCACATGACCCAGCAACAAACCTCCAGTAATGCGTGGTGCAAACACCCATAAGACTAAAGCATAGAATAGTCCCACACCACTCCAGATAAAGTCATTCTTACGGTGGATTTCTGGAAAAAAGAAAGCTGCTATATAGATGGCTAAACTACCAAGACCTACTACTAAAGCTAGGATATATGCCAGCATTATTTGGTTACTCCTTTGACTAGGGATTGGGGACTGGGTATTGGGGACTGGGTATTGGGTATTGGGGACTGGGTATTGGGTATTGGGTATTGGGTATTAGGAAGAAAAACTAATTTAGTAAATTAAATTCTTTCCTAGTCCCCAGTCGCCAATCCCCAGTCCCTAGTCCCTCAACTAACAATTTTGCAAATTTTGCCAGTCAATTGTTGATTTAGATACAATTTAAAATTAATTATCCATGTTAGTTGTGGATTTTTGCCCTTTATTCAAGTCTTAAGGTCTTCTTTAGGGGAGAACGGAAAATATCGGACTACCCTTATAGGTAAAGGATCTGCAAGAGTTAGCCAGAAATTTTTTATGACACTACAAAGCTTTGGTGTGATTGGATTAGCCGTTATGGGTGAGAACATCGCTCTCAACGTTGAGCGCAATGGCTTCCCAATTGCAGTTTACAACCGCTCCCGCGAAAAAACGGATGCGTTTATGGCGCAGCGTGCGCCAGGAAGGAACGTCAAAGCCGCTTTTACTCTGGAAGAATTCGTCGCCTTATTGGAACGTCCCCGCAAAATTCTAGTAATGGTGCAAGCTGGTAAGCCAGTGGATGCGGTGATTGCTCAACTAAAACCTTTGTTAGACGAAGGCGATATCATTATCGACGGTGGCAACTCTTGGTTTGAAGATACAGAACGACGCACTCAGGAATTAGAACCGGCTGGGCTTCGGTATCTTGGTATGGGTGTCAGTGGCGGTGAAGAAGGGGCGCTCAACGGCCCTTCACTAATGCCCGGAGGTACAACAAGCTCTTACGAGTTTCTATCACCAATTTTCAACAAAATTGCTGCCCAAGTCGATGATGGCCCTTGTGTAACCTATATTGGCCCCGGTGGTTCTGGCCATTATGTCAAAATGGTACACAACGGTATTGAGTATGGCGATATGCAGCTAATTGCTGAAGCCTACGACTTGCTGAAAAATGTCGCTGGATTAAACCCTAGTCAGCTACATGATGTGTTTGCTGAATGGAACACCACCGATGAACTCGATTCATTTTTGATTGAGATTACGAAGAATATCTTCCCATATATTGACCCAGAAACAAATAAACCCCTGGTGGATTTGATTGTTGATGCAGCAGGTCAAAAGGGAACTGGACGCTGGACTGTGCAAACTGCATTGGAATTGGGAGTTGCTATTCCCACAATTACAGCCGCAGTTAATGCCCGGATTATTTCTTCGATTAAAGACGAGCGGGTTGCAGCATCGAAAGTCCTCACAGGCCCCAGTGGCAAGTATGACGGGCAAACTAAGGACTTTATCAACAAAGTACGCGATGCTCTCTATTGCTCAAAAATCTGTTCTTATGCTCAAGGGATGGCGTTGCTATCCACAGCTTCCAAAACATATAACTGGAATTTGGATCTGGGCGAAATGGCGCGGATTTGGAAGGGCGGTTGTATTATTCGCGCTCGCTTTTTGAATAAGATTAAAAAGGCTTTTAGCGAAAATCCAGCTTTGCCTAACTTGCTGTTAGCTCCCGAATTTAAGCAGACAATTCTCGATAGACAGACTGCTTGGCGGGAAGTGATTGCGACAGCTGCAACACTGGGAATTCCAGTCCCCGCATTTAGCGCATCCTTGGATTATTTTGACAGCTATCGCCGCGATCGCTTACCTCAAAATCTAACTCAAGCACAACGCGACTACTTCGGCGCACATACCTACCTACGTCTTGACAAGCCCGGAAGTTTCCATACTGAATGGGTACCTATTGCTGAAGCTAAGAAGTAAGCTTTTGCACATCTGTATCAAAATATTGTGAAAGGTTAGTCAGTTTTCTAAATACAGATTTCAAAGTGGCTCTGAGTTTCAGAGCCACTTTTTTTAACGTCAGTAGGCGAGCGAGAAAATTTATAAATATTAAATATATAGATATAGTGAAAAGTTAACTAAAGCTATTAGAGTCAAACTTGATAGGTTTTATACTGTAGTTACCCTTTTCTCTCTTAACTTTAACGCCATCAATAATAGCATAAGTGAGCTTGAGCGTGGAAAATGGCGATCGCTCCTTCACTTATCCACGCTCAAGCAAAAACTAATCCAGCTTCTACTTACGTACTAAGTTGAGAAGTTCTTTAGGAGAAGCAAGCAAGTCAATCGCTACGAAGAAGATTTTGCCTTGGGGATCGAGCAAAAACCGCCATGCAATATTCATTCCCACACTCGCACCGAACCAAGGGGTTTGAACTTTACCTGTGACTTTAACTTGAGTATAGTTATCTTCCACTGGCTCAGATATACCACGCTCTGGTATCATCTTTAATCCCTGGCATTCTTCACGCATATAAGCGCGGATTGCATCTTGACCAATAATTGGTCTTTCAAAGGGAGGTTGCAAAGCACCTTCAGAAGTAAACAGAGCAACAGCAGCATCAAAGTCGTTGGCATTCATGTTGTTGATATAGCCAAGCACTGTGGGGTTGGCGATCCCCTCAATGGTGACTTTAGTCCGAAATGCTGGTGCAGTGGGTGGAGACACAGGCTCTGAGACTTTTTTGTAACTACCGGGAGCATTCGGGTCAAATCCCATGCTCACTACAGTATTGCGAAGAATTGTAATTTGTTGACCGGAATCAGCATTCCTGATTGCTTCTAATACATCAGCAGCCTTGGCAGAAAGTTTGTAGCCTTCTGGAATAGGAGCGACAATTCCCTGAGCCATCCATTCTCCTAATTGATACCAAAAGCCCAACTTGATGTTCACGGTGAAGGATGCATAGGAACGACAGAGGGGAGAGTCAGCACGGTTAGCTAAATCATACATAACTCGTGTTTGAGCCTCGAAAGGCATCTGCTTAATTTGTTCGAGTAAGCCTTGTGCGAGGATCATGTTAGCTGCTCCGGGAGCGGCAACCGTAATACTTCTACCCATCTCGGTATAAGCAAACCAGAGTAATGCTAGTTGATCTTCAGCATTGAGTTGAGAGAATGATTCGACAACTGCTGGAACAACATCAGCAACTAACGTGCCGGGAAAAATACTTTGAGCCGACTTGATGGTAAAAGACATAGCAGATATTCCCAAAAAAATTACGGTTCTATAGAATGTGAAGTCAAATGTGCAAAGACGTAGGGAAATGCGTTTAGCTGTTAATAAAGGCACTAAACAGTCTGGGTATAGGGCGTTTTAGATATGCTTTACCAAAGCTATGGGGGGTTGAGTTTGGATACTCGGCAAAGCACATTGAAGACCCAACTACATAGTTATTTAGAAAACCTTGGTTAACAGTGGTTTAACGCATTTATCTGGTTTTTGTATCTTTATGTAAAGAAACATAACAAACTCGTTACAAATAAGCAAGACTTCTTTACTTTTCCTTCGATAATTTTTGTTTATAAGAGTTATAAGTTTTAATTAAGCTCTATTCAAGATAATTGATGTCTTTGTATGCATTGACTTTCAAGAGCATTCGCATATCTTTCGATGTATCAAATTTCCACAAACAATCCTTCACTGAACTTCTTGCGCCGTCGCTTATCTTCTCGCACAAATGCAAAATACCCGACCAGAACGGTACGGTTCTCACTACTATTGGTTAGTGTCAAGTACTTGCAAAGAATATTTACAATACGTTATATTCATTTACAGATAACAAATAAAAACTTCACTATTGACTAACGCGGTCAGTTCAACAGATTTGCAATTGAACTCAAGCTTTATGTTTTGGCAATGATTGGTTTTGTCTTAACTCATTGCCTTGGAAGTTTTCACGGGACAAACTAGCTTTTAGAGAAGACTACAAATTTTCTCCAGTTGACAAATAAAACAATTTAGAGGCAAACTAATGAAAACTGATTTTGATTACCCCAGAAAAGATTTGATTGGAGCAGTGGTTTTTAGACCTGATTTCAACAACTTTGAGACCATCAATGCAAATCAAGCGTGGTCATTGTTTTTCAGTGCCGGTCAAGATGATAAGGGACTGGGACAAGAAATCGAATTAGGCAGGTTTTTTACCAACCTCTTAATCGCTATTGGAGTAACTGGAATTCTGTGGGCGGTTTACTTCAGCCAATTAGGATGAGCAAGTGAGTTCATTTCTAGTATATGGTAAATTTAATGGAGGTCTTGGATTTGGATACCAGGACTTATTTTCACTGTTTAATACGTCTAAAAAACTCTGTTTAGCTTTGGAAAAAATTCGATGTTGATTGGATTTATAAAGCTTCCTAATTTGTCAAGGTACTGTGGATACATGGGTTTAGAAGTAGCAGAAATTGTTTCTAAACATCTGGCAGTTCAAAGTAAAACATACGTAATTCAAAATAGAAGGATATTGATAAATCAACTTTTAAAGTCTGGTCTAGATTCTCATACAGCAAATCGAACTGTTACTGTACTTGTATCAAGCCCGGTTTTACAATTAAGCAATAAAAACCAGTTGGCAATTAATTGTAAGGGATAGTAACTGTAAAGGCATTGAATAACGATATTAGAGGATGTTTGAAAGGTAGGCAATACTTTCGCCACTACTATTCCCCAGTTCAACGCAAACAGCGAATTGCTTCTAATAAACCTCTAGCTTTATTCAGCGTCTCTTCGTATTCTTTCTCTGGCTCAGAATCAGCTACCAAACCTGCACCAGCTTGCACGCTAACCGTCTTGTCATGTACTACCATTGTGCGAATTGCGATCGCAGTATTTAATTGTCCTTCAAAATCGTAATATCCATACACACCGGAATAAACACCCCGACGGCTAGACTCTAACTCGTGGATAATTTCCATCGCTCTAATCTTAGGTGCGCCGCTTACCGTACCTGCTGGGAAGGAAGCTTTCAATAAATCCCATGCTGTTTTATCAAGTGCTAATTTACCCACAACATTGCTAACAATGTGCATCACATGAGAGTAGCGCTCAACTACCATCAATTCATCAACTTTGACGCTACCATTTTGACAAACACGCCCCAAATCATTCCGTCCTAAATCTACAAGCATTACATGTTCGGCAACTTCCTTGGGATCTTCGAGTAAATCTTGAGCGAAGGCTGCATCTTCCTGGGTAGTTTTACCCCGTGGACGTGTCCCAGCAATGGGGCGTACTGTTGCTATAACTCCACCATCTGGATCGGTTTCGGCTTTTACCATCACTTCAGGACTGGAACCGATGATTTGCCAATCTTGGAAGTTAAAGTAAGCCATGTAAGGCGAAGGATTTATCTGACGTAGGGAGCGGTAAAGGGCAAAGGGATCGCCTGTGTATGCTGTTGATAATCGCTGAGAAATTACTACTTGAAAGATGTCGCCAGCTTTAATATGGTCTTTGGCCTTTTGGACGCTGGCACAAAAATCAGGGCGGGTAAAATTACTTTTATACTCCTCTGCCCCTCTGCTCCCCTGCTCCTCTGCCCCTCTGCTTCCTGGCGGGTTCCATTCCAATCGAGTTTTTTCTGGGGATAGGGGGAGAGATAGCTTTTCGAGCATTTGGGTGACGCGATCGCCTGCTTGTTGATAGGCTGCGTGTAAATCTACATTGGGGTCGCGTAAATCAGCATAAGCGATCGCCCAAATTTTCCGCTTTATCTGGTCAAAAATCAATAGGTGGTCTACCTGCATCCACAACCCATCAGGGATATTTCGTTCGTCTTGTGGATAGATTGGCACGCGCGGCTCAATCCAGTTAATCAATTCATAACCCCAAAACCCAAACAATCCGCCAATTCCCGGCGGTAGCTGTGGTAACTTGACTGGGTGATAAGGTGCTAAACATTCGGCTAAAGTTGTAAAAGGGTCGCCTGCAAAAACGACCTGCGAACCATCGCGGTTTAATTGGGTTGTGCGATCGCCCCTTGCTTCCAAAACCCAAAGCGGATCGCAACCCACTAAACTATAGCGTCCTAGTTTTTCCCCACCTTCTATGGATTCCAACAAAAAGCTATAGGGCTGACCTGCACAGACTTTATACCAAGCAGATACGGGCGTATCTAAGTCGGCTACCCATTCTTGATATACGGGTACGAAGTTGCCTTGTAGAGCTAGCTGGGAAAATTCAGAGAAATCGGGAAATACCATAAAATAGCCAAGGGATTGGGGATTGGGGATTGGAACTTGGGGATTGGAACTTGGGGCTTGGATATGGGTTTAGGGTATCTGGTATGGAGCATTGGGTATTAAGAAAACTTTTTTAGTCTCTAGTCCCAATTCCCAGTCCCTAGTT
>NZ_NOLI01000068.1:0-40848 GCF_002245975.1 Nostoc sp. 'Peltigera membranacea cyanobiont' 213
ATTCCCCAGTCCCCAGTCCCCATTCCCCAGTCTCTGTTCCCCAACTTTACCAACAGCTATGACCAATTCCAAGCCACGCGACGTACAAGTTCTACCAATTGCTACAAATACTAAGGCGATCAGAGCACGTAGTTGGTCACGTCTGCGGTTTGAAATTGAATACGCACTTGAAAGAGGTACTACCTCCAATTGCTATTTAATTGAAGCTGATAAAACCGCACTTATCGATCCACCGCCAGAAAGCTTTACCGAAATTTATTTAGAGGCATTGCGGCAGACTTTAGATTTACAAAGTTTGGATTATATAATCCTGGGTCATTTTAGTCCCAATCGAGTTGCAACCCTCAAAGCAATTTTAGAACTGGCACCACAGGTAACTTTTGTCTGTTCTCTTCCCGGTGCGAACAATTTGCGTGCTGCTTTCTTAGAACAAGATTTGAAGGTCTTGGTGATGCGGGGGAAAGAAACTCTGGACTTAGGCAAGGGTCATGTTTTGAAATTCTTGCCCACTCCCAGTCCGCGTTGGCCGGAAGGACTTTGTACTTACGATCGCCAAACCCAAATTCTCTACACAGATAAGTTATTTGCAACTCATCTCTGTGGTGATGAAGTGTTCGATGATAACTGGGAAGCGCTCAAAGAAGACCAGCGTTACTACTTTAACTGCCTGATGGCTCCCCAAACTCCTCATGTGCAAGCAGCTTTGGAGAAAATATCAGATTTGCAGGTGAGAATGTATGCTGTCGGTCACGGGCCTTTAGTACGCACCAGTTTAATCGAGCTTACCAAAGCTTATGCAGAGTGGAGCCGTTCTCACAACGATCGCGAGATTTCCGTTGCCCTACTTTACGCTTCAGCTTACGGCAATACGGCGACTTTAGCACAAGCGATCGCTCTCGGACTAACTAAAGGTGGAGTTGCAGTCAAATCGATTAACTGCGAATTTGCTACCCCTGATGAAATTCGCATCAACTTAGCACAGTCAGAAGGTTTTATCATCGGTTCTCCTACCATCGGTGGTCATGCGCCAACTCCGATTCATACTGCTTTAGGGATTGTGATCTCAAGCGGTGATAACAGCAAACTCGCTGGGGTCTTTGGTTCTTATGGCTGGAGTGGCGAAGCCTTTGACTTAATCGAAGGTAAACTCCGGGATTCTGGATATCGCTTTGGCTTTGATACTCTGAAGGTCAAGTTTAAACCTGATGATGTCACACTCAAATTCTGTGAAGAACTAGGTACAGACTTTGCTCAAGCGCTGAAAAAGGCTAAAAAGGTACGCGTACCACAACAAGCCGCTACCCCAGTGGAACAAGCTGTTGGTCGGATTGTTGGTTCCGTCTGCGTGGTGACAGCGAAACAAGGAGAAGTGTCTACCGCAATGTTAGGCGCTTGGGTTTCTCAAGCCACCTTTAACCCACCCGGAATATCTTTGGCGATCGCCAAAGACCGAGCGATCGAATCTTTGATGTATCCAGGCGGTAAGTTTGCCTTAAATATTCTACCTGAAGGCAACCACCAAGATTACATGAAGCATTTCCGTAAATCTTTCGCGCCTGGGGAAGACCGATTTGCCAATTTTAGTACAGCAGTTGCAGATAACGGTTGTACCGTTCTCACCGACGCGCTAGCATATTTAGAATGCTCAGTCAACCAACGTCTGGAATGTGGCGATCACTGGGTTGTATATGCAACTGTAGATGAAGGTAAATTACTCAAGCCTGATGCTGTTACTGCCATCAACCATCGCAAAACTGGCACTCATTATTAGATAGTGAGAAATGTAATTTAACGAAACCGCTTTAGCTTAAATATAGCCAAGGCGTTCTATGACAAAAATTCTCTTTTTTATTATGGGACGGGCAAAATGCCCATCCCAATTTTTTTGTCAAGATGCAGAATAGGCACAAGTAAATTTTAGTTATCTATCTTTAGAGAGATGTTTCAGACTTCAAGGTTTTAGAGTATACACAATATATCTTTGTATTACAAAACCATCTATTGTTTTAAAGAGACTCTGACAATACTCTGATAAATTTCTGAAATGAAGAACCACTGGCTAGGAACTGTCTCGACAGAGGTCATCTGTTGCTGTGGCATTACTTAGTTTACGTTCAACAGTAGGAGAATCGAGTCAAAAGTTATTTTTGCCCTGCGGCGAAATTCTTACCTACCGAACATCAGAGTTATCAAGGAGTCTGTGCCAAGTGAATCCCAGCGATCGCATTACTGACAAACCATCTTTAGAAATCAACGCTTCTCGCCAGTTCACCGCTTGGCTGTATGAGCAAAATCTCAGTCTATCCTTCACTACTTATCAAGCGGGGAAGTTGTTCTTTATCGGCTTGCAAGCAAACGGTAAATTATCTGTATTTGAACGCAGCTTTGAAAGGTGTATGGGGTTGTATGCCAATGGCAACAGCCTTTACATGAGTTCCCTATACCAACTTTGGAAATTTGAAAACATTATCCAACCCGGACAAAACCATCAAGGTTACGATGCTCTCTATTTGCCCCAGATGAGTTATGTGACAGGAGATTTGGATATTCATGATATCGCTTTGAGTAAAGCAGAAGAGAAAGATTTAAAACCACAAAAATTATTATTTGTCAATACTTTATTTAGTTGTTTGGGAACAGTCAGCGAAACCCACAGTTTTGTTCCCTTGTGGCAGCCACCGTTTATCAGCAAGCTGGCGGCGGAAGATAGATGTCACCTAAATGGGTTAGCAATGCAGTCAGGAAAAGCCAAATACGTTACTGCTATCAGCCAATCGGACGTAGCAGAAAGCTGGCGGGAACATCGGGCAAATGGGGGTTGTGTCATTGACGTAGAAAGCAATGAAATTGTGTTACGGGGGTTGTCTATGCCCCACTCTCCCAGGTGGCATCAGGAAAAACTCTGGCTACTCAACTCAGGTGCAGGAGAGTTTGGCTTTGCCGACTTAAAGCGGGGAGTGTTTGAACCAGTTGCTTTCTGTCCCGGATATCTGCGTGGTTGTGTATTTTATGGTGACTTTGCAGTGGTGGGAATTTCCCAACCCAGACACAACAAAACCTTCAGTGGTTTGGCTTTGGACGATAAATTACACCAAAAAAACGTTGAGCCTCGCTGCGGCTTATTAGTAATTGACCTAAGAAGCGGTGATATTGTCCATTCCCTGCGAATAGAAGGGGTGGTGCTGGAATTGTACGACGTGGTAGCACTTTTGGGCATACGTCGTCCAATGGCGATCGGGTTTCGCAGCGACGAAATTCGGCGGGTAGTAACGGTGGGATGAGAAACAATTCAAAATTTCAAAATTAAAAGGAATCAACATCAATGGCATCTAATTCAGCAGTTTTTAACTTATCTGACCTCAACGGCAAAAACGGCTTTGTAATCAACGGTATCGATGGTAGAGACTTGTTAGGCGATTCCGTCAGCAATGCGGGAGATATCAATGGCGACGGCTTTGACGACCTGATTATTGGCTCACCTGGTGCCTCCACGTATGCCGGGAAAAGCTACGTGCTGTTTGGCAAGAGCAGTGGCTTTGCAGCCAGCCTCAACCCCTCTGACCTTGACGGCAGCAATGGCTTTGTTATTAACGGTATTGATGCATTTGAGAGATCGGGCAGCTCCGTCAGTAATGCGGGGGACATCAACAGCGATGGCTTTGACGACCTGATTATCGGCGCACCAGATTATTTCGGTTTCAGCGATACCATTCCTGGAAAGAGCTACGTGGTGTTTGGTAGTGATGGCTTTGGAGCCAGCTTCAACCTCTCTGACCTGAATGGCGACAACGGCTTCGTGAGCAACGGCTTGAATACATTCGATCAATTAGGCTTCTCTGTCAGCAATGCAGGAGACATTAACGGCGATGGCTTTGACGACCTAATTATTGGGTCGCGTAATAATGGGAGCTACGTAGTCTTTGGTAGTGGTAGTGGCTTTACAGCTAACCTCAACCTTTCCACTCTTAACGGCAGCAACGGCTTCGCAATCAACGGCATTGATGTAGGTAACTACTTAGGCTCCTCTGTTAGCAGTGCCGGAGACTTCAACGGTGACGGTTTCGACGATCTGATTATTGGGGCAAGCAATGCCAATCCCAACGGTCAGCGATATGCTGGACAAAGCTATGTGGTGTTTGGCAAGAGTAGTGGCTTTGCAGCCAGCCTCAACCCCTCTGACCTCAATGGTAGCAACGGCTTTACGCTCAATGGTATTGATGCAAACGACCGTTTAGGAAGTTCCGTCAGCAATGCCGGAGACATCAACGGTGACGGCTTAGACGACCTGATTATCGGGGCACCTGGTGCTGACCCCAACGACCAGTTAGGGGTTGGGGAGAGCTACGTAGTCTTTGGCAGCACTAGTGGCTTTACAGCTAACTTCAACCTTTCCACTCTTAACGGCAGCAACGGTTTCGCGATCGACGGCATTGATGCGGGTAACTACTTAGGCAACTCTATTAGCAGTGCCGGAGACTTTAACGGTGACGGCTTCGATGACTTGATTATCGGGGTATTTGGTGCCAACCCTAATGGCAATATAAGTGCTGGGCAGAGCTATTTGGTGTTTGGCAAAAACAGTGGCTTTGATGCCAGCCTCAACCTCTCCACTCTCAACGGCAGTAACGGCTTCGCGATCGACGGCATTTATGCGGGTGACCGTTCAGGCATTTCTGTCAGTAGTGCAGGAGACATCAACGGCGATGGCTTCGACGACCTGATTATCGGCGCGTCAACTGCCAGCAACGACCAGGAAAACTTATCTGAAGAGGGACAAAGCTACGTCATCTTTGGCTCTGCAAATACTACGGCTCCGAATCAACCTCCAGTTGCGGTTGCCGACACAGCTACCACAAACGAAGCGACCACAGTTAAAATTTCGGTCTTAGCCAATGACAGCGACCCAGACGGCAACCCTTTAACAGTGACGGATCTCAACGGTCGTGCATTAACAGTTGGTACTCCTATTAGCCTAAGTTCTGGCGCTTTAGTCACTTTCAATGCTGATAGTACCTTCACCTATGACCCCAACGGACGATTTGAAAATTTGGGTGTTGGTAAAACTGGTCGTGACAGTTTCACTTACAATGTCAGGGATGGGATCGCGATCGCTACAGCTACCGTCAACTTGTCCATCAATGGGCTGAATGATGCACCCGAAGTTTTTTCTTTTTTCAACCTATTTGACCTCAACGGCAGCAACGGCTTCGTAATCAAGGGGATCGATAAAAGCGATCGCTCAGGCATTTCTGTCAGCAGTGCCGGGGACATTAACGGTGACGGCTTTGATGATGTGATTATCGGGTCAATTGGGCAGCCAAGCTCCGTGGTGTTTGGCAGCAGTAGTGGCTTTGCAGCTAGCCTTGACCTCTCTACCCTCAACGGCAGCAACGGCTTTGCGATCGATAGGGGTGGCTACTCTGTAAGTAATGCAGGGGACGTTAACGGTGATGGCTTTGACGATCTGATTATCGGAGTACCGTTTGCCAGTCCTAATGACATCTATGGGGCTGGTGAGAGCTATGTAGTGTTTGGCAGCAGCAATGGCTTTGGAGCCAACTTCAACCTCTCCACCCTCAATGGCAGCAACGGCTTTGCAATTCAGGGCTTCAATGTCCGCGACAACTTAGGTAACTCCGTCAGCACTGCGGGGGATATCAATGGCGACGGCTTTGATGATGTGATTATCGGAGTACCAAATGCCGCAAAAAGTTACGTAGTATTTGGCAGTCGCAGTGGCTTTGCAGCTAACCTTGACCTCTCTACACTTAACGGCAGCAACGGCTTTGTGATTAATGGTACTAACCCATTTACCGAGAATTCAAACTCCTTCGTTAGCGATGCAGGGGATATCAACGGTGATGGCTTCGACGACCTAATTATCGGGGCATCTAGTGTTGGACAGAGCTACGTGGTGTTTGGCAAGAGCAGTGATTTTGCAGCCAGCCTCGACCTCTCTACCCTCAATGGCAGCAACGGTTTCACGCTCAATGGTATAAATACATTAGGTTTCTCCGTCAGTAGTGCAGGGGACATCAACGGTGACGGCTTCGACGACCTAATTATTGGGGCAGGATCTAAGGGATCTTACGGCAGATTTAGTGGCGACAGCTACGTAATATTTGGCAAGAGCAGTGGTTTTGGAGCTAGCCTCAACCTCTCTAACCTAGACGGCAGTAACGGTTTTGCTATTAACAGTATTTCTAACAATTCAGGCTTCTCCGTTAGCAGTGCAGGGGACTTCAACGGTGACGGCTTCGACGACCTAATTATCGGGGCACCTACCGCTTTCGTTAATGATAAGTATTATGCTGGGCAGAGCTACGTAATATTTGGCAAGAACAGTGGCTTTGCAGCCAGCTTCAACCTCTCTGACCTTAATGGCAGCAATGGCTTGTTAATCAACGGCATTAATGAGAGCGATCTCACTGGTTCTTCTGTCAGTAGCGCAGGGGACATCAACGGTGATGGCTTTGACGATCTGATTATCGGTTCGGCAGCATACTTTCGGCGCGGCCCATCTGGTGTTGGGAATAGCTACGTCATCTTTGGCTTTGCTACTCCTCCAGCTAGTGCCGACATAGCTACTACCGACGAAGATACCGCAGTTAATATCTTTGTTAGCCCAATCTTAAGTAAATACACAGATATAGATCGCGATAAATTGAGCATTACTGGCTTTAATAACCCCAGTCATGGCACACTGATGCTCAACAACAACGGTACTGCTGGCAACACCAACGACGACTACTTTATTTACACCCCCAACACCAACTACAACGGTATTGATAGTTTTACCTACACTGTCAATGATGGTAATGGCGGCACTATCAACGGTACTTTTAACCTCACCATCAACCCAGTTAACGACGCACCTATTGCAGTGAACGATCCTGTTAGTACTGGCAAATATACTGCTGTAACTATTCAAGCAAAGACCCTGCTAGCTAACGATCGCGACATTGACAGCGCCAGCCTTAGTGTCACTGGTATCAGCGCTGCAACTAATGGTATTGCGGTGCTGAAAAATAACGGCACTCCCGATAACTTGACAGATGACTTCATCGTATTTACACCAAATACCGGATTTACTGGTACGGCTAGTTTCGACTACACCATTAGCGATCGCCAACTCACCAGCACTGCTAGGGTTACTGTCCAAGTAGGCGATCGCTTATTTGGTAGCAATGGCAATGATGTACTTCATGGCACTCCTGGTAATGACTACCTCGATGGCGGTAATGGCAACGACGTGTTATCTGGCGATCTTGGTAGCGATATCCTCACAGGTGGCAAAGGCAAAGATAAATTTGTTTACAACTTAGGTGACGATGTTGATACCATCACCGATTTTGGTGGTGTAGGCAAAGGCTCAAATGCATCAGCAGCGATCGTTGCCGAAGTGGATACCCTAAAATTCCAAGGTTCAGGCTTAACTGCGCGAAATCTACTACTTACTCAGAATAGTAAAAATCTGGAAATCACTTTTGAAGGGGTAGCTAGTGAAAAAGTTATCCTGCAAAACTTTGCTCTGGAAAAGCTAGATAACCTATCAGCAGTGGGCAATATCCTGTTTAATGGGCAAACTACAATTAGTGACAGCTTTGATGTCCTGAATGCTAACTCCACCCAAAGCACCATCTTCAACAAAAACACAGTCACCTTTCTGAATGACCTGAACAATAATATCAATGGTTTTGACAACTCATCTGATGTTATCAATGGTCAGGGTGGTGATGACCACATCAATGGCAAGAGTGGTAACGATCTACTACGCGGTGGGACAGGTAACGATAGCCTCATTGGTGATGCTGGTAATGACGCGATCGTTGGTGGTACAGGTAAGGATACTTTGACTGGCGGTAGCGGTGATGACCTGTTCATTTATCAAGGCTTGAGTGATATCGGTGATACTATTACCGACTTTTCAAAGGGCGCTGACTTGATTGGCTTGTCTGGTGGTCTGACCTTCAATCAACTAAGTTTCGCTAGTAACAAGATCATAGTGACAGCTACCGATGAAATTTTGGCAACCCTGACTGGGATTAACACTACCACACTGACTGCTGCTAATTTCACTATCGTCTAATATCAAAGTCGGGGCGCAAAACCTTGCGCCCCGAAAAAATCAATAATTACTGTATAACTAGCCCTTTGGTAACAAAATTGCAAGTCTTCTACAACAGGACTTACGTTTTAATTGCCTAATTCCTGTTTAAATACGGTTGGGTTAAGACAATCAACCCAAGTAAGCTGACGCAAAAAAACCAAGTATGTTGCGGAACGTAAATAGGCTTAAAGCCCTTACTAATGACAAAGGACAGCCTTCTACTGCGATCGCTACTATTCGCGATCGCCAGTTAGCTTTAATTGCGCCGATCTACTTAATGTAGAGATGCGAAATTTCATTGAATCCAAGAAATGTTGGGTGTAATTTAAGTATTAAACCGGAAATAACATAAATTCACTTTGTGAAATTCCGCAATTTTTACCAGGACAATTGTAAAACCGCAGTGTAGTCTTTAACTAGAAAAACAGTATCAGGCAATTGCTAGACAAAATGCCAAATATGGCCGTTGAACTTTTATAATATTTGTTGTTCTTATGACTCCAAAACACACCAAAATTAACTTTCCCCTTTGGCAGTATCTGAACCAGCCTTTATTTAGTCACGATACTAAATTAGTATTGAATCCCCAACGCTTTGCACTGATCTGGCGTCTTCGACTTCTAGAACGCTGCTGGGCTAAAGAATGTGATGCTAAAGGGCCTCAACAGCATTAGCTACCTAAAAAGCCGTCAGATTAAGCCTCGTCTACAGAACGAGGCTTTTTGCCGTCAAGTAAAGCACTCACAGTCATATCTCCCATGACATTAATCGCGGTGCGGCAGCGATCCAAAAACCAGTCTATGGTAACTAGCAAAGCGATGTATTGGGTTGGTAAGCCTACAGAAGTGAACACCAGTGTCATTGTCACCAGTCCCGCATTAGGAATATTTGCCGCACCTACAGAGGCAAAAATCGAGGTCAGGATGACAATTAATTGTTGTCCCAGATTTAGATGTTGTCCAATTAGTTGGGAAATAAACAACGCAGACATTGCTTCATAAAGGGCAGTGCCATCATTATTGAAATTTGCCCCTACTAATGCCCCCAAAGCAGCAGAAGATTCCCTTAAACCAACTTTTGTTTGCAAAACCTCAAAGGTTATGGGCATTGCCGCCGCAGAAGAAGAAGTTGAGAAAGCTGTCAAAAAAGCATCAGAACCACCAGCGAGGAATTTTAACGGAGGTACCCAAGAACCAAATTTTACTCTGGTGAGGTAGTAGCACGCTTGCAATGCCAGTGCTAATAGCACCGCTAGGATAAATGCACCCAAAGATTTAAATGGTGCAAATCCTTGCATAGCAACAGTTTTAGCAACAATTCCAAAGACGGCGAAAGGCACTAAGGCTATTACCCAGTTGAGGACGCGGACTACCGCTTCAAACAAAATCCCGATAACATCCTCTATCGGCTGGTATTCTTTTTTTCCTTGGGCGATTTGTTCAGATTTTAATGCCCGCAGAACAATGCCAAAACTCAGGGCAATAACAATTAGTTGAATGACATTATTATCAACTAATGGCTTGAGGACAGCTTCTGGTACAGCATCTTTTAGTATTCCCCAAGGATCGATACTCTGAGCAGTTATTTGTGTAGTTGTTGAGGTGGTTACTTTACCCCAAGTCCCTGGACGCAGCACATTTGCAACTAAAAGTCCTACTAAAATAGCTACGGTAGTGTTAGTTAAAAGTAGTACAGCCAGTCGCCGTCCGGCTGTACCGGGGATGTTGGTTGTCATTAAGGTATGCAGCACCGCTACCAGAATTAGAGGGGTAGCTAGGGCGCGGAGAGCTTTTAACACCAAATCAGCCGGAATTGCTAAATTATTAATTAAGGTGGCATTACTGGGATTGGGATTCCCTGCACCAAGGGCAATTCCGACACTGACTGCGGCTACTAGGGCGATGAGAATTTGCAATGTGAGAGGGATACGCTGCCACCAAGGGCGAGCTTTGGTTTCAGGCGAAGTAGTACTCTCTGTTTCACTCATTAGTTAGATGCTGATTAACTGCTGTAACTATTAAAACAACACTGATCGCAGTGACAATTTCGGAAAAAGAACAGCTTTAATTTTAGGTAAAAACTGCTAATGTAATATTCCGTTGCTTTACAAAATCCGGCTTGAAAGGGTATACCACAAGGTAGGCCCCTAAAGATATCTTGGCTTGTGCTTGGAGATGCTTATGTCCTTTGTGCCTTTACATATTCACAGTGACTACAGTCTACTAGATGGGGCAAGTCAGCTACCAGAGTTGGTGGATCGAGCGATCGCACTGGGCATGAAAGCGATCGCTCTTACCGATCATGGTGTCATGTATGGAGCCGTTGAACTGATCAAAATCTGCCGTAGTCAAAATATTAAACCGATTATCGGCAATGAAATGTATATTATTAACGGCGATATCGAAAAACAAGAACGCCGACCAAAATATCATCAAGTTGTTTTAGCTAAAAATACCAAAGGGTACAAAAATTTAGTCAAATTAACCACAATTTCTCATCTTAAAGGTGTTCAAGGCAAAGGAATTTTTTCTCGTCCTTGTATTAATAAAGATTTACTAAAAGAATATCATGAAGGCTTGATTGTCACCAGCGCTTGCTTGGGTGGAGAAGTTCCCCAAGCGATTCTCAGTAATAGACCTGATGCCGCCCGAAAAGTTGCCCAATGGTATAAAGAGGTATTTGGTGATGATTATTATCTAGAAATTCAAGACCACGGTTCCCAAGAAGACCGAATTGTGAATGTAGAAATAGTCAAAATTGCTAGGGAACTAGGCATTAAAATTATTGCTACTAATGATTCACATTTTATTTCTTGTTTTGACGTTGAAGCCCACGATGCTTTGCTATGTATTCAAACTGGCAAGCTAATTGCTGAAGATAAGCGGATGCGTTATAGCGGCACAGAGTATCTCAAATCTGGTGAGGAGATGCGGCAGCTATTTCGCGACCATTTACCGGATGATGTAATTGCCGAAGCGATCGCTACCACTGAAGAAGTCGCTGATAAAGTCGAGCCTTACCATATCATGGGTGAGCCTCAGATTCCGACACCCCCCATTCCCTCTGGTCATACTGCTGACACTTACGCCGAAGATGTTGCATGGAGTGGACTTTTAGAACGATTAAATCGCAAGTCTCGCCAAGAAGTCGATTCCGTCTATAAAGAAAGATTGGAATACGAACTGAAAATGATTCAGCAGATGGGTTTTTCCAAATACTTTTTAGTTGTATGGGATTACATCAAATTTGCTAGAGATAATAATATTCCTGTGGGCCCAGGCCGGGGTTCGGCGGCTGGTTCATTAGTTGCTTATGCAATGCGAATTACTAATATTGACCCCGTACATCATGGGTTACTATTTGAGCGTTTCTTGAACCCAGAACGGAAATCCATGCCTGATATTGATACAGATTTCTGTATTGAACAACGGGATAAAGTTATTGATTATGTAACTGAAAAATATGGTGCAGATAGAGTTGCTCAAATTATTACTTTTAACCGCCTAACTTCTAAAGCAGTTTTAAAAGATGTCGCCAGAGTATTGAATATTCCCTACGGGGAAGCTGACAAAATGGCGAAAATGATCCCTGTGGTGCGGGGGAAACCAACGAAACTCAAGGTGATGGTTTCCGATAAAACTCCAGAACCAGAGTTTAAAGAGAAATATGATAAAGAACCCCATGTTCGCCACTGGCTTGATATGGCAATGCGAATTGAAGGAACTAACAAAACATTTGGTGTTCATGCAGCAGGTGTGGTAATTTCTGCCGATCCACTTGATGAAATTGTCCCCTTACAAAAGAATAATGACGGTTCTGTAATTACCCAGTATTTCATGGAAGACTTGGAATCAATGGGTTTATTGAAAATGGATTTTTTGGGTTTGCGGAACCTAACGCTAATTCAAAAGACCGTTGATTTGATTCAAGAAACGAGGGGATATCGGGTCGATCCTGATGAAATTCCCCGCCAGGAAAGAAAAGCCCAGAGGATATTAGCTAAAGGTGAACATAGCAGTTTACCTAAAGATGTACAAAAAACCTATGATTTATTAGAAGCAGGTGAGTTAGAAGGAATATTTCAATTAGAATCTTCTGGGATGCGTCAGATAGTGCGAGATTTGAAGCCTTCTAATATAGAAGATATTTCTTCGATTTTGGCACTTTATCGACCGGGGCCATTAGATGCGGGGCTGATTCCTAAGTTTATTAACCGCAAACATGGGCGAGAAAAAATTGATTATCAACACACCATTTTAGAACCAATATTAGACGAAACCTATGGAATTATGGTCTATCAAGAGCAAATTATGAAAATTGCTCAGGATATGGCTGGATATTCTTTAGGACAAGCTGACTTGCTGCGTCGGGCGATGGGTAAAAAGAAAGTTTCTGAGATGCAAAAGCAGCGAGAAAAATTCGTGGATGGCGCAGCGAAAAACGGTGTTCCGAAAAAAGTTGCGGATGAATTATTTGAGCAAATGTTGAAGTTTGCTGAATATTGTTTAAGCTATGACACGGAAATATTAACAGTAGAATATGGATTGTTGCCCATTGGGGAAATTGTAGAAAAACGCATTGAATGCAGTGTGTACAGCGTTGATAATAATGGAAATATTTATACGCAACCTGTGGCACAGTGGCACGATCGCGGCCAGCAAGAGGTGTTTGAATATTGTTTGGAAGATGGTTCGTTAATTCGAGCAACAAAAGACCATAAATTTATGACTGTTGATGGTCAGATGTTGCCAATTGATGAAATATTTGAACGGGAATTGGATTTGATGCGGGTTGATGGTTTGCCGAATTGATGTTCTCATATCTTGAAGTCATAGATTTATTAGCGCCAAAATATTAAATATAAAGAAGAGAAGAGAAACGAACCGCAAAGGGCGCAAAGGTCACAAAGAAAAAAAAGGTCAAAAAATTGGCGCAGATAATTGTAGCTTGTTTCTCCGCAGGGGTACGAAGTGAAACCCAATACTGAGCGTTAATTGTTGAGCTTAACTGAATCGTATTGATGACTAAGAGACTTTTATAAGTTGATATTAAGGTTAGATTGCCATGTATAGACCAACTGCTTTTCAAGAAGATAATATTGATAAATTGATCGCCTTTATGAGAGCGAATAGTTTCGCTACATTGGTATCGATCGTAGACGGTGTACCTTATGCTTCACACGTTCCTCTTGTTATTGCTATGGAAGGTGATACTGTTAAATTAATTGGTCATTTGGCAAAGCAAAATCCTCAATCCCAAGCCCTTGACACTGAATTACTTGCTATCTTTACAGGGGCACACACTTACATTTCTCCTACTTTGTATGAAAAGCATGAGAGCGTACCGACGTGGAACTATATTGCTGTTCACGCTTATGGTATTCCCAAAGTTATCATGCTCAATGACTCCCCAGAATCAATGAACCAAATGATAAACAAGATGATAGACACCTATGAAGCTGACTACAAATCGCATTGGCACGGTTTATCTGACGGATTTCGTGAAGGTATGATGAATGGAATTGTGGGATTTGAAATAACTGTTACACGCTTGGAAGGTAAGTATAAACTTAGCCAAAATCGAAGCCAAGTTGAGCAGCATAATGTGTCAAGTACACTACTGCAAAGTTCAGATCCGGCTGCTCGTGCCGTCGGTGCAGAGATGAAACAAAACCTTGAAACGAATGAGGATACAATACGATGAAAACTCGCAGTTTTGCAGTCCTTATTTACAAAGAGGACGATATGTATATAGCTGAGTGTCCCGAAGTTGGTACGGTTGATCAGGGAGAGACAATCGAACAGGCAATTGCTAGCTTGAGAGAGGCAACGCAGCTTTACTTAGAGGAATTTCCTCTACCTGAAACATCTCCAAGATATATGACCAGCATTGAGATCACCTATGCCTAAGTTGCCACGAATCTCAAGTAGGGAGGCAATTCGGGCGCTGGAGCGTTTGGGTTTTGAGCAAATTCGACAAACCGGTAGTCATGTTGTGATGAAGAAGCAAACGCTGGAAGGCACAATTGGCTGTGTTGTACCCGTGCATCAAGAACTGAAGGTAGGGACATTGAGCGGCATTCTGAAGCAAGCGCAAGTTACACCGGAGGAGTTCATAGAAAATCTGTAAGCGATCGCTCTGAAAATAATTCAACAAAATTTTATCGCTGGAAACGCACCTTTGCCCCATATTATATTATGCCTATAGGCTAAAAGCATAAGGCTACATTTCATGAGACGATCAAAGCAGGTCATGTTTTAATGTTGTCCTATGAAGATATTGGTGCTGAATGCCGGATCGAGTACCCAAAAGAGTTGTCTGTATGAGATTTCAGATCGGGCTTTCTCCACCAAAGCAGCCCAACCCCTTTGGGAAGGGAAAATCAACTGGACTCAAAATCGCAGTGTAGCAGAAATTGAGGTGAAAACTGGTAAGGGTGCAACGCTGCAAGAATCAATCTCTGATGATTCCCCACAGGCACACCTCACCTATATGCTTCATACACTTACTGATGGTGCTACCAAAGTAATAGATCGGTTGTCAGAAATCGATGTGGTGGGGCATCGGATAGTACATGGTGGACAAGATTATCGAGATAGTGTGGTAATTACGGATGATGTCAAAAAGGCGATCGCTAGCTTATCTAACCTTGCTCCAGCACATAATCCAGTCGCTGTGGAAGGCATAGAAGCAATTGAAGAAATCTCAAAAGATGTCACCCAAGTAGCAGTATTTGATACCGGGTTTCATGCCACTTTACCCGATGCAGCAGCAATCTATCCCGGCCCATATCAGTGGGTAGAGCAAGGTATCCGTCGCTATGGGTTTCATGGTATCAGTCACCAATACTGTTCTCAACGTGCTACCCAAATTCTCGGCCGAGATGTTCCACCTGAGCGGTTAATTACCTGTCATTTGGGTAATGGTTGCTCTTTGGCGGCAATTAAAAATGGTCGCAGTATCGACACTACAATGGGATTCACACCCCTAGAAGGATTGATGATGGGTAGTCGTTCTGGTTCAATCGATCCAGGAATTCTGATTTATCTGTTGCGGTACTGCAATTATTCCGTCGAAAAGTTGGATGATATCTTAAATAAAGCTTCTGGGTTAAAGGGAATTTCGGGTGTATCTAGCGATATGCGGGAAGTGAGAGAAGCGATCGCTCAAGGTAATTCCCGCGCTCAACTGGCGTGGGATATCTATGTGCATCGCCTACGTTCTAATATCGGTGCAATGCTTACCAGTTTGGGTGGATTAGATACTTTGGTGTTCACAGCAGGCGTAGGCGAACACTCTGCGGAAATTCGTCAAGCCGCCTGTGAAGCCTTTGGTTTTTTGGGGTTGAAACTCGATCTTGAGAAAAATCAACAGCAGCCAGTGGATGAAGATATTGCGACAACTGACTCAGCAGTACGGGTATTAGTTATCCATACTCAAGAAGATTGGGCGATCGCTGGGCAGTGTTGGCAACTTTTGCAAAAATAAGAATAGGGTTTACCGAAAAAATTTATAAATACTCGTAACGACAGAAACCAGTGTAAAAATAATTTTCCAAATTCGTGGTCTGATAAAATTTAAAATGTACTCGGCAAGTTTTGGGGCGATAAGTGACGAGAATGACAATAATAAGGCATTAACATCTCTAAAGCTATGAATAGCAGCAACAACAACGATAGGGATCAGACAAATCAGCGTCCATGCTAACCAATTTATAAATTTGGAATTGATGGAAGTACGTCTTTGAAGTTGATTGACAAGAACATAGCGAGTAGTCGCAAATAGTATAGTGAAGCCTATCCAAGCAAATATCGATAATATTCCATTTGCTGGATATAAACTGTAGACTACCAAACCAGCAGGAAACAGCGAAGCTACTTCCCAAACTAGCAGATTTAGCTTAGTCCGAAAGCAACTTAGTATTTGTTCAGTCAGCCAATAATGAGCAGAGATAATTGTTGAGCAGTTGGAATTTTGCATAAAATCCAACTTGATTTTGTGGAATATATCACCATGAATAAGTACGATACTTTGCAAAATGATGTCTTTCTCTTCATAAGCATCTGAAGCTGATTCAGGCTGCTTATAGTAAGAATTAAAGGTAAGTCCAGACTGTAAGCTTACTTTGCTCCGTGCGGTTTTACTCAGAAAATATTTGATAATATTGACTATAACAGTAACGTAAAAAAAATTACTAATCTGTTTTTCAGTAATTTGTTTTTTTCTGAACACAACATTATTGCCGAAACAGGCATAATACCATAGCGGAATTATCAATTTCGGTGGGATGTACAGAGAAACACCAGTTTTTTGTGCTTGCTGAATCTGTTCTACAACTTGCTCGTTAAGATAAAAACTACACTGCGATCGCTCAACTTTGAGTTCAAAGCGATCGCCTTGAGGAACTTGGATAAATAGAGAGAGTACAACATCAGCTTGGTTATCTGTTTTTATTATGTTGGCGTTCATTGTCGAGCTAAATTTGCGATTCCCTGTATCAAACTAATCAGAAAACTAAATGTTCCCCGCCACTGCTTTTCTCCAGAAATCACTCCTTGATTATGTGTATTAATAATTAGATTTTTAGCTTCTTCAGGTAAATTAAAAAGTTCTTTATGGTAACGAGTGATAATATCTCCATCTAACTGCATGACAGTTTGAGCATAAATAATATCAATTTTGGTACTTTGAACATTACTACTGTCAAGCGCAGCTTTTAGTTCAGACATCTTACGTAGGGTACGACCGAATTTATCATTATTTAAAAGTATTTGAATCTCTTTAAAAGTTTCAATCCAATCTTGTTGATTGTTTCCATCTTCGTCATCAAGAACGGGAGTTGGAGCAGGTAATATTGGTTCAGCTAGCTTCACATTCTCCCGATCGGCTTCAACTAGGTTTGGTTGATATTTCTTGGCATATTCCAGCCTCTGACGATATCGTTTTATCCGCTCATCCTGCGGGTTATAAAAACCTGAACCCTCCTCAAGGAGAAGGTAAAAATATTCTCTTTCGAGTTGGTTGAATAAACTTTTATAACGCTTACGCAGTTCTTGAGCTTGAGAACCTTCTTCTGGAATCCCTTTCGCCTCAAAGTAGTCTGGATCGTGTATAGAATAGATTTCTTGATATGCCTCCCAAGCATTAAATTTTGAAGCATTAATCCTATCTACAACCATCGTATTCACTTCTAAAGCTGTGATGTCATAAACTAATGTTTGTACAGACGATACTAAATTGTTTAACAAGCCTCTTGCTTGGTTTTGAATATTTTGAGGTTGAGTAGCATTTCGATTTCGAGTCTGAATACTATTTTGGTCTTTAATTTGAGTTTCATTAGACATAGTGTCATCCTCTCACAGTTCTAACTAATCTGACTGTAGCGTTGTTATGGATAGCTAGATACAAGCAAATTAACCTAACTATTTGGCAAAGTTGGTCTAGTGACTTTAGTTTTAATGGATAATTAACAGAGAATGCTTAAAGTTCTGACTTTTTGCGATGTTTCACCATTTCCATAAAAAATCCATACAATTTTTCTACACTTTCGATATTCTTGTGAATAATCTCCCTACCGTCTCGAATTTGAGTTAAATGAAATTCACGAATTTCTTTATAGGAACCACTATCGGTAAATTGACTACCAATTTCATTTTGGATATCGCCACTAACAAGATTAATTCGGGTATAGATTCGATTGCCTGGTTTTGCAGCTTCTATCTCATTTTGTGGCTGTTCAGATGACTCTGCTACCCAAGTAGTAATTTTTAAATCAATCGCTTCAACTATTACTGTTTTAATGGCATCAATAATCTCGTCAACATCCAGTCCTTTTTTATCAGCGTTGAGATTAGTAACTATTGTTTTAAAATCACTATTTTTTGGTTGAATGGATAGACTATTATTTTCCAAGTTATTCGTAACTACAGTATCTAGCATAAGATTAAGGAGGAGAAAGGTCTAATGGCGAACAAAATAAAATTTTAAATCATGTCACAAATTTTACTGCTATTACTTAACAAAACTAAGTAATACCAAAATGACTTAATAATTTAATAGCTTGTTGCTCAACAAAAGTAAAGCTAGATTTCTAGAATCTAATTTCATCTCAAAAAAGAAAATAGTTTATTTTAGATGCTGTAAATCAGGAGGCGTAAATTACACTCTAAAACCCAAGATTAAATGTATAATACAATACATAAAATATAATATACTTATTTTAAGTTTCTCTTGAGCTAAAGATAGACTGCTATAGTAGCTGCTTTCCTGTGTAAGCTACTGTGACTATGTAGCTGACTAATTTTACAAAAACTATATTATATACAATCAGTTGCTTGTGTTAGAGAAGACAAAAAATATGTTGTTGCCACGTAAAGCCATTGCTACACCTTTTATAATTTGTGTGGGTATTTTAGGAGTTGCTTTGATTCAATTTCCCCAATTGCAAAAACTGATAGCTAGCAAACAATCTGTATCTGTAGAGACTCTACAAAAAGAAATAAAATCAGAAAGTCTCCGTCTTAATTTTCTCAAAAAAACACCTAGTTTTGGTTATGATAATTTCATTGCAGATTTGGTATATCTCAATTTTGCACAGTACTTCGGAGATGATGAAGTTCGGGATAAAACAGGTTATGGTTTAAGTCCAGAATATTTTGAAGTCATTCTAGAACGTGACCCGCGATTTTTAGCAGCGTATCGGAGTCTTTCTATCAGTACTTCATTATATGCTGCTATGCCAGAACGGGCGATCGCACTCTCAGAGAAAGGCTTAAAATCACTATCTCCCTTCGTTCCCGAAAAGTCTTATTACGTATGGCGTTATAAAGGAGTTGATGAGTTATTATTTTTAGGCGACGCTAAAGCTTCCCAAAAGTCTTTTACAACGGCAGCAAACTGGGCTAGTAACTTCTCAGATCCAGAAAGTCAGCTTATAGCTAATACTTCCCAAAAAACTGCGGAATTTCTGAGCCGAAATCCTAACAGTAAATATGCTCAGATTTCTACATGGGCAATGGTTTTAAATAATCAAGTCAATGAGAAAACTCGGAACCGAGCAATTAGGGAAATCGAAGCTTTGGGTGGAAAAGTAATTAAAACTCCTGAAGGTACTAATAAAATTCTCTTTCCACCTAAAGATTAAGTTTTTATTTCTAGCATTTGACTGCAAATAAAATAAAATTATCTGAAATCGCGCTCATCTCTATCGCTTGTTGAAGAAGAATTTTGACTCCTAAATTCTGTTTCCGTAAAGTAATATGAGGAGTAATAGTATGTCAATAAAATTAGCAGAATCTGAATTTCAAATATTAGGATGTTTTTCTGTTATTTCCCAGTTACGTCCTCATCTTGAAGAGGCTAAATTTCTAGAACAAGTTCGATATCAAATGAAAGAAGGATATCAAGTTGTATTCTTGGAACTAGAGGAGCAAGCTGTTGCAGTGGCTGGATTTCGCATCTCTACATGTTTAGCATTGGGAAAGTTTTTATATGTTGATGACTTAGTTGTTGATGAGTTGAAGCGATCGCAAGGTTATGGTAAACAGTTATTTCAATGGCTTATTGAATATGCAAAAAATCATGGCTGTAAACACCTCAGTCTTGATTCTGGGGTTCAGCGATTTGGCGCTCACAGGTTTTATCTCATGGAACGCATGAGTATTACAAGTCATCACTTTGGAATAGAGTTGTAGGAACAAGCAATCTGGTTGTGAAAAATGATATTTTTTGGTACAACGGCAAATTAATTCACTCCCAAACTTTAGAGTTAGACATTAACGATCCAGGCTTACTTTATGGAGCGACTGTTTTTACAACATTGCGAATTTATGAGAACTCCCTAGATAGTAATTTAACTAATTGGCAAGCACACTGCGATCGCTTACTTTTCTCAATTCAAACTTTTGGTTGGCAACAACCAGATTGGAATCGTGTGCATCAAGGCGCTGAAATTCTCCTCACCCACTTCCCCGTTCTCAGAATTACCCTTTTTGCCGATGGCCGAGAGTGGATAACAGGTAGATTTTTACCAAGCAATTTGACAGAAAAACAAAATGATGGTATAATTTGCGCCGTCGCTAGCTCGGAATTTTATCGTTCTCTCCCCTCTCATAAAACTGGAAATTATTTGAGTGCTTGGTTGGCAAAAACTAGCTTAGATGCTCAAGAAGCAATATTAATCGATGTTCGAGGAAATTGGCTAGAAACCAGCACAGGCAACCTTTGGGGATGGTGCGATCGCACTTGGTACACGCCACCAATAAAGGCCGGAATTTTGCCGGGAATTGTGCGATCGCAACTTGTAAACTGGTTGCAAAACCACCAGCAGCCAGTGCGAGAAGAAACTTGGAGCGTCGAGCTAGTCGAGAGATTTGAAGCGATCGCCTACACTAATAGTATCGTCGAAATTATTCCCATTCATACCGTTAATCAGCTTTCAGGGTCGCTACAATATAATCCCTACCATCCTAGCTTTCAGCAAATTAGGGAGCTTTTCCTAGCATGATAGCTACGCCACTTTGTTACACTTAAGATAAGTTAACATAATTCTTAATAATGACCTTTCCGAGCAGAGACGGTAAGCGATGGCGCGAAACATACAGGAGGATAGACCTTAGTGAATAAAAGATGGAGAAATGCAGGGCTGTACGCGCTGCTGTTCATTGTCGTCATTGCGCTGGGAACAGCATTTTTTGACAAACAACCCCAAAGCAGAGAGACATGGCGATACAGTCGCTTTATTCAGGAAGTTCAACAAGGCAAAGTAGAAAAAGTCAGTTTGAGTGCAGATCGCTCTACAGCACTGGTTACACCCAAATATGACCCAAATAAAAAGATTGTTACTTTAGTCAACGATCCAGACCTGATCAATAATCTGACTTCAAAAGGCGTTGATATTTCTGTTTTGCCCCAAACCGACGAAGGATTTTGGTTTAAGGCACTAAGCAGCTTATTTTTCCCTGTATTGCTTTTAGTTGGCTTATTCTTCTTGCTCCGTCGCGCTCAAAGTGGCCCAGGTAGCCAAGCGATGAACTTTGGCAAATCCAAAGCCAGAGTGCAAATGGAACCACAAACTCAGGTGACATTTGGCGATGTCGCTGGTATCGATCAAGCCAAGTTGGAATTAAACGAAGTCGTAGACTTCCTGAAAAACGCCGATCGCTTTACCGCCGTTGGTGCAAAAATTCCTAAAGGTGTGCTGTTAGTTGGCCCTCCTGGTACAGGTAAAACCCTCCTAGCTCGTGCTGTAGCTGGTGAAGCAGGTGTACCTTTCTTCTCAATCTCCGGTTCGGAATTTGTCGAAATGTTCGTCGGTGTGGGTGCATCCCGCGTCCGCGATTTATTTGAACAAGCTAAGACCAATGCTCCTTGTATCGTCTTCATCGATGAAATTGACGCAGTAGGTCGTCAACGGGGTGCCGGTTTAGGTGGTGGTAACGATGAGCGGGAACAAACCCTCAACCAGTTGCTCACCGAAATGGATGGCTTTGAAGGTAATACTGGCATCATCATTATTGCCGCTACCAACCGTCCTGATGTCCTAGATGCAGCCCTATTGCGTCCTGGTCGCTTTGACCGTCAAGTTGTGGTAGACCGTCCCGACTATGCCGGACGCAGCGAAATTCTCAAGGTTCACGCCCGTGGCAAAACCTTGGCGAAAGATGTGGATTTGGATAAAATCGCCCGTCGTACCCCTGGATTTACTGGCGCAGATTTATCTAACTTATTGAATGAAGCCGCAATTCTGGCAGCCCGCCGAAATTTAACTGAGATTTCAATGGATGAAATCAACGACGCGATCGATCGCGTATTAGCTGGCCCAGAGAAGAAAGACCGGGTAATGAGCGAAAAGCGCAAAACCTTGGTGGCATATCATGAAGCTGGTCACGCTTTAGTTGGTGCTTTGATGCCTGACTATGACCCAGTACAAAAGATTAGCATCATCCCTCGCGGTCGCGCAGGTGGCTTAACTTGGTTCACCCCCAGCGAAGACCGGATGGACACTGGTTTATACAGCCGCGCTTATCTGGAAAATCAGATGGCTGTGGCTTTAGGTGGTCGGATTGCTGAAGAATTAATCTTTGGTGAAGAAGAAGTTACCACTGGTGCTTCTAATGACTTGCAGCAAGTAGCACGGGTTGCGCGTCAAATGATCACCAGATTTGGCATGAGCGATCGCTTAGGCCCTGTTGCCCTTGGTCGTCAGCAAGGTAATATGTTCCTCGGACGAGATATCATGTCAGAGCGTGATTTCTCTGAAGAAACCGCCGCCGCCATTGATGAAGAAGTCCGCAAACTTGTGGATGTAGCCTATACACGCGCTAAAGAAGTGTTAATAGGCAACCGTCACATCTTAGATCAAATCGCCCAAATGTTGGTTGATAAAGAAACAGTAGACGCTGAAGAGTTGCAAGAAATTCTATCGAATAACGATGTAACAACTGCTGCTTTTGCCTAATTTAATTAGTAGTGAGGAGTTAAGAACAATTCCCACCTCCTCATTATTAATAAAAGCCCAGTCTTGATGACCGGGCTTTTTATTTGGGGTTATATACCCCGAAGGTTTCGTTATAGAGTTTCAGTATAAATCGCTTGTCTGATAGAGACTACCATCTGAACATAATCAATTCCGGAAAATTAGAAAAATTTTTTAGATACACCCAAATCAATGAAGCTAGAACTCTGACTTTAAAAGGAAAGTATCCATGCATCCTGCGTAGCACCCCTGATAGCGATCAAAAGTGTTCTCCTTTAGATACATTTTCCGAATCTTTACTCAATATTCGACCAGTTGCCGATCTTAAACTCTAGATGTCGGTTTCAAAAATAGCCACGCTACAAAGAACGTAGCCGCCGTGAATAGTTGCGTCAAATCCAAAGCCGATAGATAACCATCTGCAAATGAAGCAATACTGCGATCGGTAATACCGAATACCCAGGATGACAGTCCAAACAGCCAAATCCCATTCTTGAGATTTCCGACGAATTCCTTAGAGTCTGATGGTTTTTGGTCTTTCACGATCTTCTGTCCTGTTGGTGAGGAATTTGATGATTGATGCGAAATAGCTGCCATTAAGAATTTTTTCTGACTCCTGATGTCAAATTTACACTTCCTATTCTTAATATTAATAAATATTTCAGCTACTTGACTTCAATACCCAAAGGTACATCCTCTAACCTTGACATTCCTGCTTTGATTCTGCCACCTCTGATAGAGGCTATGCTTTGAGTTCTCAGCATTCCAGTGTCGGGTTTGAATGTTGAAATTACATTATCTTTAAATAACTATATAAATATTTATTTTTAGTTGGTATAAATTACTCCATAGGATAGATGCGTTATAAAAAAAATCGTAGCGAAGCCCAGATATGTGCCACTACCGGGCGATGAATTAGATTTCTGGATTAACCAAGTGGATAGTAGGACGACTCTGATATAAATTTTGAACGACTTAGAGGGCAACAACTGCAACAGGTAACAAACAAACAAACAAACGGCGTTGCTGAATTAAGGGATGATTATTGTGGGGCGGGCAGGATGCCCGCCCAGAAATACAAGGGACGGGCAAGATGCCCATCCCACAAAAATAGTAAAATCATCCTGCAAATATGCAACGCCAAACAAACCTTTAACAAAGATATTTTCTATGTGTCTGCGCCATCTCAATAGGTGGGTACAAATGCTGTTCCTGGAGTCGGTAGTCTTGAACCCATAGTTAATACCCTTTGAATCTCGAAATATTAAATACTGGAGTCTAGACTAACCCATGACAAAATGACTCAGTTGGCAATCTAACTTGTCCAAGCACCATAATTCTTTATCGGCGACGTTCTTGGAGTTTGCGATACACAGATTTCAAATCAACTTTATGGTGAGCTAAGGCAACTAAAGTATGATATAGCAAATCAGCCACTTCACCTGCGATCGCATCTGCTTCATCATCTTTAAAGGCCATTACCACCTCGGCGGTTTCCTCACCGATCTTTTTCAAGATTTTATTATCGCCACCGGCAAATAACTTAGAGGTATAAGAACTTTCAGTAGGATTATCGCGGCGATCGCATATTATTTGAAACAATTGCGACAATGTATCCCCTGGTGGTGGGACAATATTCCCTTCTATTTGGTGAAAGCAACTACGCTCTCCAGTATGGCAAGCAACATCTCCTAATTGCTCTACTCCTATAAGCAACGCATCACTATCACAGTCATAACGGATACTCTGCACTTTTTGAATATGTCCAGAAGTCGCCCCCTTGTGCCATAATTCTTGCCGGGAACGGCTCCAAAACCAAGTTTCTTCAGTTTCTAAAGTTTTTTGTAACGACTCCTGATTCATCCACGCCATCATCAGGACAGTACCATCCAAATAATCTTGGACAATTGCAGGCACTAGACCCCGTTCATCGTAGCGAATTTCCTTAATAGGGATGGCGTAATGGAGCGATCGCGAATCGTTAGAAGACATACCAGCTAGTTTGCTCTAATGAGAATAACTTATGGATTCACGATACCATTCTGAATAGAGCAACTGGTATGTTTTTTGAATTTAACTATCTTATCTAGCTCGAAACAAGTGCATTCCGCTCCATAGCAGACTGCATTTTTACAGCACTCAACGCGACTTTATGAGCTTTTGATGCCTCACCATACCAATGGATGGCCGAGTTAAAAGCCGCTCGGTAAAGATCCTGGTATGCTTCAGATAATCGAGTTTGAATATCTAGAGGCAAGTCTTTGTTGGACTTGTATAACATATTGTTATTTTTTTGGTTCTATTAATTCTATAGGATAGAAATTCTAAGCAATTTTTGACCCTATCCTGAGATAGAGCTTTTTATTGCCCACTGTTAGGAGAGAACCTTGGTAAACACCACAATTAAAACAACAAAATCACAAGAAGTCTTCGCTGCTGCTCAAAACCTCATGCCCGGAGGAGTCAGTTCTCCAGTTCGTGCCTTTAAATCTGTGGGCGGACAACCCATCGTTTTCGATCGTGTTAAAGGTGCATATATTTGGGATGTAGATGGCAACCAATATATAGACTATGTAGGCACTTGGGGCCCAGCTATTTGCGGTCATGCTCATCCAGAAGTAATTGCAGCCTTGCATGAAGCCTTAGAAAAAGGCACTAGTTTCGGCGCTCCCTCAACCCTAGAAAATGTTTTGGCAGAAATGGTCATTGATGCCGTTCCTAGTATCGAAATGGTCAGATTTGTCAACTCTGGAACTGAAGCCTGTATGGGAGTTTTGCGGCTAATGCGGGCTTTCACCAACCGAGACAAAATCATCAAGTTTGAAGGCTGTTACCACGGACACGCCGATGCATTTCTAGTGAAGGCAGGTTCTGGTGTTGCCACACTTGGCTTACCAGACTCACCAGGAGTTCCGAAAGCGGCAACTGGCACTACTCTAACCGCACCTTACAATGACCTAGAATCCGTCAAAGCGTTGTTTGAAGAAAACCGCGATGAGATTGCTGGCGTTATTCTTGAGCCAGTTGTTGGTAATGCTGGATTTATTGCCCCTGACGCAGGTTTCCTAGAAGGATTACGGGAACTAACTCACGAGTATGGAGCCTTATTAGTATTTGACGAAGTGATGACAGGCTTCCGCATTGCTTACGGTGGCGCTCAAGAAAAATTTGGGGTTACTCCCGATTTAACAACTTTGGGTAAAGTGATTGGTGGTGGTTTGCCAGTAGGAGCTTATGGCGGTCGGCGAGATATTATGTCAATGGTTGCCCCTGCTGGCCCCGTATATCAAGCTGGGACTCTTTCTGGTAATCCTTTGGCAATGACTGCTGGGATTAAAACTTTAGAATTGCTGCAAAAGCCAGGTACTTACGATTATCTTGAGCGGATAACTAAAAAGCTAGCAGATGGTTTGCTGCAAATTGCTAAAGAAACAGGTCATGCGGCTTGCGGCGGTCAAATCAGCGCCATGTTTGGCTTATTCTTTACCTCTGGCCCAGTTCATAACTACGAAGATGCGAAAAAGTCTGATACAGCAAAATTCGGGCGCTTCCATCGGGGTATGCTAGAGCGTGGTGTTTACCTAGCACCCTCTCAATTTGAAGCTGGGTTCACGTCTTTTGCTCACACTGAAGAAGACATTGAGCAAACTTTAGCAGTTGCACGGGATGTAATGTCTAGTCTGTAAACTGTTAAATTTTTGGTAAATTTTTGGCGTTGCTGAATCATGGGATGATTTTGTTTAATGCGGAATAGTTTTTCAATGCTTCCAACTGCTAATTCATGCCGCAAATATGCAACGCCAATTTTTTTAATGGTCTGTGTTGTACCGTCATCACTTAAGTTAGGTCACACCTTTGTCATAATTTCGCAATGGCTTCGTCAATGAAATATGCAATATTTAAACTACATTAAGCATATTCATGTTAATAAGGCATAATTAATTGCTTTTTATAGTTCTCTAAATTCCTCTCATCCCTCATAGTCTACAAAAACTAAAGCACAAGAAGGCTCTCACCTTCATGGTGAGGGTTTTATTTATAGAGGATAAAAACTGCCGGAAGTATTGTGAAAAAAACGGTTCGACCATTGAAGGAGTGATGAAGTGGAGGACAATAAGTCATTTTTTGGTGTGCAAAAAATATTGATGGCGTTGCTTGTCTTGAGTACTACTACGATGATGCTTATCAAGTCAAGCTCGTCTGAGGCTCAAAGTACAGAAAATATAAATGTAAACAATCCACCAGCTAAGATTGGAATTCAACAGCAGATTGAAGAACTAAAAGCAATAATGCTTAAAAGTTGGCAGCAACAAGCACAAACAAAGGGTCTTACCTATGCTGTGCCACCAAGCTTTCAAGGGACAACAATTGATGCTGCAAAACTTACTCCCGAACAGAAAGTAATTGCTCTCACCTTTGATGATGGGCCATGGCCTGAGAGTACCGCGCAAGTACTAGATATTCTTAAACAAAATCAAATCAAAGGGACATTTTTCCTCATTGGGCAAAATGTGAAGAATTATCCAAGCTTAGTAAAACGGGAGATTGCTGAAGGTCATGTAATTGGCAATCATACTTGGCATCATTGGTATCAATTCATGAATCCCCAAGCAGCCGCTTATGAAATTAACCACACAGCAGACCTGATTTATCAAGTTACAGGGATTAAAACAAATCTATTTCGACCACCAGGAGGAATTATGCACAATGGGGTGGCTGATTACGCTAGAAATAACAAATATGCCATCATTCGCTGGTCATCAGACTCTGTAGACTACTCGCGTCCTGCTGTACCAAAATTAATTAATAATGTGTTCAGAAAAGCTAAACCAGGTGGGATTGTATTGATGCATGATGGTGGTGGTAATCGCTCTAAAACCGTACAAGCTTTACCAGAAATCATTGCCAACTTTCGGAAACAAGGCTATAGCTTTGTTACTATCCCTGAACTTTTAGCAATGCAAGATAAAGACCAAAGGCTGATTGCACACAAAAAATAACTTTGACAAAGAGTTAAGCTATAAACCAAATATATTATTTTAGTTAAAGGTTTTTCTTTACCTTTAGCCTTACCTTTTCCCTTTAACCGAGAAGTATTGGGTGGGATTGCCAATTTAACTCACCATTATTACAAAAAAAAACCGTCCAAAATTACCACTTGAACGGAATTTTTATGTATTAATACTTTATGCCCACTTAAGTCTGTTACTGATTGTACTAATATCTAAAAACTACAAATCAGGAGGCAAAATTACCTGGTCAATTGCGTGGATTACACCGTTAGTGCCTGTGATATCTGCTTGTGTAACTTTAGCATCATTGACAGTCACACCAGTAGCAGGATCAACTTTAACGTTGATAGTGCCACCTTCAAGGCTTTTAACTTCACCAGATTTTAAATCAGTTGACAATACCTTACCAGCTACTACATGGTAAGTTAGGATTTTGAGCAATACTTCTTTGTTGGCTGGTTTTAACAATTCTTGCAAAGCATCTGCTGGCAACTTAGCAAAAGCTGCATCAGTGGGTGCAAAAATAGTTAAGTTATCTTTTCCTTGCAAAGCCCCAGTCAATCCTGCTGCTTTCAAAGCCTTGGTTAAGGTTTTAAAGGAAGCGTTTGATTCTGTCAAGGCTAACAAGTTTTTGCCTTGATTGTCGCTTGCCCCTGGTCCTGGTGGAGTTATAGTAGGTTTCTCACTGGGTTGAGTTTCCGGGATAGTACCTGGTGTGGTGGGTGTTGGTTCAGTAGGTGTAGCATTACCACCACGATTATAAGGAGGCTCGTTGAAAATACTTGGTCTGGGATTTGTTCCGCCACTTTTCTGTGCTACTTGTTTGCGCTTGGTATTGCCCTTTTCTATTTCGGAAGCAGCCTCAGTAGGTGTGTATTGAGCGTTTACTTGAAGGCGTTGACCCTTGTTATAGGGCGCTTCGTTGAAAATACTGGGTTTAGGATTTAGTGCCTCTTTAGCTTCAGATGGTAAAGTAATAACGAGGCTGAAACTACTAAATCCTGCTATGCCTGCTAATGCGATCAGCAATTTGCTGTAATTTGTCTTCATAAATTTTGTTTGTCTTTTTGTCCACAGGTTACATAAAGATTTATAACATTTTGCTATGCAGAAAACCTAACTGAAGACTTAAGTAAAACTTTTCCTCAGAATAATTTTTGCAGGGAAGGTAAAATATCTAACTTCGGCTTACTCTGATAGGTTATGAAATATATTTAGCACATATTTTATGTAATGAGTGTATTTTCTGCATCACACTGATAAAAACTTAAAAAGCCTTACTTGCTGTAACGAGGCGCGAAAATCCTACATTTACCTTACATCTACAAGGTGTCAATTACAATAAGCTGTGAGAAATATTCTATTTGAAAGCCAACTTATATACAAATTTGTCTGTAAATAAGTAGTTTATTAGAAAATCCTGTATCCCTTACAGAACAAGCAATATCTCTGAATTAACCATTGATGATTCAGCAAAAATACAGAAACTAATTACTTAGATATATTAACGTAATTTTACACTAACGGAAGTTAAAGTAACTACTTAAGAGTTACAACTGGGCAGTTAGGTTTTTTTATGTATACCTAATTAAATTATTTGATTATTTGATGTTTTATACATAAAATAATATCTTTTAAATCCATAACTTTGCTGAGAATCAAGCATAAGTTCAATCTTAATCTCAATTAGGTAGACAAAAAGCAGCTAATGTAAAGAAAAATTACTTTAACTAAAGATACAATTGTAAAGTTTAAGAAGTTGACCAGTTACAAGGTATGCAACATGCTGGAATTATACCAATGGGAACTATCTCAATACTCAGAGAAAGTGCGCCTAATTCTAGATTTTAAAGGACTAAATTACCGCAAAATAGAGGTTACGCCTGGAATCGGACAAGTAGAACTGTTCCGGCTGACTGGTCAGAAACAAGTGCCAGTGTTAAAGGATCGGAATAAATATATTGCGGATTCTACGGAGATAGCTAAGTATTTAGACTTAGAGTATCCCGATCGCCCGATAATACCCCAAGATCCCAAAAAACGGGGTTTAACTTTATTGATTGAAGAATGGGCGGATGAATCTATAGGCATCAAAGGTCGAAAGGCACTATTTGCAGCCGTAAGTCAAGATCAAAATTTCCGCAAGTCTTTATTACCGACCTCAACACCAGATATATTTAAAAGTCTAGTTGGAGGAGTACCCACTGACTTACTGACAGTGTTAGGTTTTGGGGTAGGTTATAGTCCAGATGCGATCCAATCAGCGATCGCATCTTTAAAACAAGACTTGGAAGCGTTAACGTTATTATTGGCAGATAGTCCTTATCTAACTGGAGATGAGCCGACTTTAGCTGACTTGTCAGTAGCGGGCTTATCGATATTGCTCAAGTTCCCCCCTGGCCCCTATCTGGATTTACCAGCTTCTATTAGAGGAAAAGGATTGCCAATCTTTTCAGAGAATATAGATTATGAACCATTCTTTACCTGGCGCGATCGCATTTACGCTCAATTCCGTAAACCATTAATCAGTAGCACCTCAGCCGCAGGAGGTGCGCCAACTTCGATTCAGATTGATTAGATAATTGGGCATTGGGCATCGGGCATTGGGTATGGGGCACAGGATGGAGAATGACAAATGACCAATGACCAATAACCAATGACCAATGACCAATGACAAATGACAAATGACAAATGACTAATCAGATGAATTCGGGACAGCCATTAGGTTCGGTCATTCAAGGTTCTCTAACTGAAGGTTTAGAAGTACGATTGCATCCTGACATTTCTGTGGAAGATATGCGGGTTGGTAAGTTTCTTGTTGTGCAAGGGATGCGATCGCGCTTTTTTTGTATGCTGACAGATGTAGCATTAGGAGCAGCTAATGCCCGAATTATTGCTAATCCCCCCAGTTGGGAAGATACTTTTTTACGAGATGTTTTAGCCGGAAGTGGTACTTATGGTACTATCAACCTCGCGCCGATGTTGATGTTCACTCCCGAATCGGAAGAATCTTTCTCGCCAACAAATGGCAAATCGGCAAATCCCTTTATCCCATCAGTGACGGGTTTGGCTTCATTTGTGCCACAAACTAGCACAACGATGGAATTGTTACCTGTTAAAACTATTCCTAGCCACTTTAGTCAAGTTTACGAAGCCAGTGTTGACGATTTTCGCCGGGTATTTGGTTGGGAAGATGACCCCCAAAGGCGTAATTTTTCCATTGGGAAACCTTTGGATATGGATGTGCCCGTTTGTATCGATTTAAACCGCTTCGTGGAACGGAGTAATGGGGTTTTTGGAAAATCTGGTACTGGTAAATCCTTTCTCACACGATTACTTTTAGCTGGCGTTATCCGTAAAAGTGCGGCAGTAAATTTGATTTTTGATATGCACTCTGAGTATGGCTGGGAAGCCGTCGCAGAAGGAAAGAACGTTAATACAGTTAAGGGATTAAAGCAGCTTTTCCCTAGCAAGGTAGAAGTTTATACCCTCGACCCGGAATCGACAAAGCGCCGGGGTGTGCGTGATGCTCAAGAACTTTATTTGAGTTACGAACAAATTGAAGTTGAAGATATTAAGTTATGTAGCCGAGATTTGGGACTCTCTGACGCAGCCCTGGATAACGCCAATATTCTCTACAGTGAGTTTGGCAAGTCTTGGATTGTCCAGTTGCTGAACATGACTAACGAAGAAATCGAGATGTTTTGCGACGAGAAACGTGGACACAAAGGCTCGATTATGGCATTGCAGCGCAAACTCTTGCGGATGGACAGCTTGAAGTATATGCGAGCGGTTTGCCCCCAAAATTACATTAGTAAAATTGTGCAATGTCTGGAAGCTGGGAAGAATGTTGTGATAGAATTTGGTTCCCAGTCTAATATGCTCTCTTATATGTTGGTGACGAATATGATCACCCGACGTATCCACGAGCATTACGTCAAAAAAGCAGACAAATTTCTGCAAAGCAAAAATCCTAGCGATCGCCCCACGCCGTTGATGATTACCATTGAAGAGGCGCACCGTTTCCTTGACCCAGGAGTGGTACAAAGCACTATCTTTGGAACTATTGCCCGCGAACTGCGAAAGTATTTTGTCACTCTTTTGGTAGTCGATCAACGTCCATCAGGCATAGATAATGAAATTATGTCTCAGATTGGAACTCGCATTACCGCTTTGCTGAATGACGAAAAAGACATTGACGCGATTTTTACGGGTGTATCTGGTGGTAGCGGACTGCGATCGGTATTGGCAAAGTTAGACTCTAAGCAACAAGCTTTAATTTTGGGTCATGCCGTTCCCATGCCGGTGGTGGTACGTACCCGTCCCTACGACGCAACTTTTTACCAAGAAATTGGTGAGCCAGCCTGGGAAGAAAAACCTGACGCAGAAGTATTTGCTGCGGCTGAACTCGCCAAAGCTGACTTGGGATTCTAGATAGTCATTTGTCAGTTGTCCTTTGTCCTTTGCAAATGACCAATGACTAATGACAAATGACAAATCCCTAATTCGTAACAACCCTCCATTCTCCCAGCAAATTAAGTTCGGTTATCCGGCTAGTTTTTGGCAACAGAAGAGGGGTTTTTGCGGTCACTATAGATATAGTAAGTAATTTCAAGGAAGCTGAAAATTTTTACAAATGGCCAATTTTGAATTATAATTTGAAGCTTTATCTTAAGATACTTTACTATCTGCCTGATTTATCGTAATATAAAACTAAGTGGAACTCATACCGACTTCGGATTTTCTAATTGCTGTGATTAACTGCCTAAAATAAGAATTCTCAAAAACAACCAGTGTGCTTATAAGAGATTAAAAAATTTAGGCAAGATAGGGGAACCGATCTTGGGGGTTTACCGTCTTAACAAAGTCTATATCAATTGATAATTGCTTTTAGTAGCTCCCGATATTTCATGATAGATTTACTACCTTTATCCATGCACTTTAGTAAGAAAACATACAGTATATTTACGGTCTAGAGGACGACGCACCAATGCCTACTGTCAATGCCCAAACGGAAAACCTCAACACCAGATTCACGGCTGATATGGTGCGAACCTATCTGCGAGAAATTGGTCGTGTACCACTGTTAACCCGCGAACAAGAGATTGTCTTTGGGAAACAGGTGCAACAAATGATGACGCTCATCGATGCCAAAGAGGTTTTGGCGAAGAAACTGCACCGCGAACCGGATATGTCAGAGTGGGCTGACGTGGTTCAATTATCAGAAACTGAAGTACAGCAAACTGTAGCCCAAGGTAAGCGGGCAAAGCAAAAAATGATCGAAGCGAATTTGCGCTTGGTCGTTGCTATTGCGAAAAAGTACCAAAAGCGGAATATGGAATTTCTGGATTTAATTCAGGAAGGAACACTAGGATTAGAGCGGGGTGTGGAGAAATTTGACCCAATGAGGGGTTATAAGTTCTCGACTTACGCTTACTGGTGGATTCGCCAAGCAATTACCCGCGCGATCGCTCAACAAGGGCGTACTATCCGCTTACCGATTCACATTACCGAAAAACTGAACAAAATCAAGAAAGTACAGCGTGAGTTGGCTCAAACCTTGGGGCGATCGCCTACTCCAGCCGAAATTGCTAAAGAACTGGAACTAGAACCTGTTCAGATTCGCGAGTACCTAAACATGGCGCGTCAACCAGTATCTTTGGATGTTAAAGTTGGCGATAATCAGGATACTGAGTTGCAAGAAATGCTCGAAGATGGCGGTCCATCACCAGAGTATTACACCAACCAGGAATTCTTACGCCAAGACTTGAACAACCTACTAGCAGAACTGACCCCGCAACAGCGAGAAGTTTTAGCTCTACGCTTTGGTTTAGAAGATGGTAATGAAATGTCATTGGCGAAAGTGGGTGAGAGATTGAGTCTCAGCCGCGAACGTGTGCGTCAACTAGAGCATCAGGCTTTAGCTCATCTGCGTCGCCGTCGCGCCAATGTCCAAGAATACATTGCTAGTTAAATATAGAGACGCGGGATTTCGCGTCTCTAAAGCTTGATGCGCCTCCTAAATTCAGGGGGCGATTTTTATGCCGATTGGTAGGAAAAATATTTTGATTTAACGTATTGCGGAAGTCACCACCTTCTCTGCGAGACGCTAACCGACAAAATAATATTATAGGACTAGTATTTTATTTTTGAAATCTTACGTAGGGTGCGTTACGACGTTCCGTCTAACATACCCTACAAATACTTATATTTTTTCAAAAATAAAATATGATTCCTATAGTATTTTTACTCATTAAAAAGTAAAAAACAAGATGCCACAAAACTGATGTTGATTGAGAAGATTTAATTTCTGATTAGCCTCACCCAATGGGATGAATCTATTGAATTAAGAATAAATTAAGTTATATTAAGCAATATAAAGTTAATTAAATAGCTCTGTAGTAAAGGCTTCAGCCCTGACTACAGAGCTTTCATTTGTCACGATCGCTCACTGACTCTAACTGGTGGTAATCTAAGATTGTTGAGCTAGATAAAATAAAAACTTTAGTTTTTGACAGTTTTCTTTTTTGGACAATAGTAATATAAGTCGTGAACTAAGTCTTTAACAATTAAGACTTGGTTATAGTTTAAGTAAGTTCTAAAAAACTTAGTTGATTTTTTAACAGGAGAAGTAGGGTGCTTAACAACCTTTATCAGTTCTTATCTCCCCGCCAGTGGGGAATTTCCCTAGCGGGCTTAGGCTTACTTCTCGGTTTGGGCTTTATAGGCAAGCAGACTCAAGTTGTATCGGTTACAGATTCTCCATTATCATCGGCTCAGATTCAGAAAACCAAAATCTCCGAAAACTCCCTTTTGTCGCAGCTAAGAAGAGTTAGAGAAGAAAGAAGTCAGCAGAGAGCGGCGGCTGGAGAGAGAGGGGTTTTTATGCATAAGAGCGGAAAAACACTCCCTACAACCACAGCACTGGTTCCAGATTCTCAGGGAGCTACAGGCACAGAAGTTTTACCAAAAGTGAATTTTCCTACAAAAGATGGGGTTTATCTCTATGGTCAATCCCCAAAATCAAACCAGCTTGGTCAAGGTTACATTATATTTCAAAAGCAGCAGGACAAGATAACTGGTGCGTTGTATATGCCTCATTCAGAGTTTAATTGTTTTCAGGGTACACTTAGCCAATCAGGAGAGTTGGCGATGACGGTTAATAGTTCGTCAAATGAAGCCAATTCGGTTCAGTCAAATCAGGTAGCTGCAAACAATAGACTGCCTCAAGTCAGTGAAGATGAGTTCAGCAGTTATCCTTACTCAGTGGCTCTGCAAGACTTTTATCAATTAAATTCCATCACAGCTAGCGATCGCCGCACGTTGCAAATGTGTAAATAATCTTTAAGTTAATACTCAATTCCTGGTTGCGCTTTAACGCCTTGATCGCGGAAAGGATGCTTAACTAGAGCCATTTCGGTTACGAGGTCAGCACGCTCAATTAAACCAGCCGGTGCGCCTCTGCCTGTGAGAATAACGTGTTTGTTAGCTGGTTTTTGTGCCAAACCCGCTAAAACGTCCTCTAATGGTAAGTAAGCCATTTTGAGGGCGATATTGATTTCGTCTAATAACACCAGATGAAAGTCTGGGTTGAGAATATATTCTAATGATTTTTCCCAGGCGGCGCTAGCTTTGTCAAGATCGCGATCGCGGTCTTGAGTTTCCCAAGTGAAGCCTTCGCCCATTGCATGAAATTCTATCTGGTCTTCCCAATAGCTGAAAACCCTTTTTTCTGAAGGTTCCCAACTTCCCTTGATGAATTGAACGATCGCTACTTTATACCCATGACCTAGCGATCGTAATACCATCCCTAAAGCCGCAGTAGTTTTACCTTTACCATTCCCAGTATTTACAATAATTAATCCTTTTTCGGGTACAGCTTCTGCTATGCGCTTGTCTTGTACTTCTTTGCGTCGCTGCATCTTCTTGCGGTACTGTTCATCAGTCAGAGATGAAGACATTACCTCATCAATCAAGCGTCCAATTTCTTTGTCTTGGTTTAATTCTTGTGGTGTATCGTTTTTCATCAACCTTTTCTAGAAATAATTGTTAAAACTTTTGCCAATGAATCAAAATTGTATTTATAATTTGATTCTAGCTAAATCACATAATTGAATCCGTCCAGTAAGATTTTATAGAAAAATATTTCTCCTGTGTTAGCTTTTTTTACATGATTTGCAGACAAGTATGTAAAACTATATGATATAAAAGCTGGACTTCTAATTTGAATTTAATATTACTATTTTAAATAATTTAATATGTTCATTAAAGCACTTTACCAGTGTATTCCAATCGCAAGTGGTTGAAGGTGAAGCGTTCAACAGCAAATTACCAACTATTTACCAACCGTATTGAAGAACAGAGCCGATTAGCCCGCAATTTATTGCAGAGTGGGAAAACAACGCAAAACCAGGGTTTTAGGAATCGAGGTTAGACCAATTGTCAATTAACCAACAGTCTGATAACCTTCAACCTGTCTGGAAATCAGCACTGTTATATATATTTCTCACGAATTTTACCAAAACCTTGATAATATTAATAGCGATCGCATTCAACTTTGGAAGCCGAGTAGATCGTTTACCCTAAAAATGGTTAAAGGGAAATTTGGAGTTTTATTAAATAAAATTAATGTCTGAACAAAAGCCTATAAGTCCTTGGAATTACAAACCTTGGTGGTGTCAGCCCTGGTCTATAGTTTTGACGGGTGTAACACTAATTAGTGGTAGCTGGTTGCTATTTAAAACTATCTGGCTAACAGTACTTGTTTCTATTCCTGTAGTGACATGGATGGGATTTTTTGTGTTGTTTTGGCCACAACTAATGATTCGCAGTGGGATTTTGGAGTCGTATAAAGACTAATTCGAGCCTGATATGTTAATGGAAATTCCTCCAGAGAGAGAAAATTATCCTCAGCACATTGCAATGCTACACTCAGGAACTACAAACCTGGTCTTCCCATCTCTGCGTTTCTCCATCTCTGTTACTCTCCGGCTGTAACGTTGCTGCTGGAGACGCTGGGGAAGAATTCATTCAGAAGTTGCACAAACTGACAACAGCTAGCATTGCTGCTTCTGGCAATCTCACAGGGAATGCTGGTAGTTACACTGAAAATGCCCCTGAGATACTGATTGCAGAATCAGATACAACTGTTACTGACCCAGATTCTGCCAACTTCCACACTGGCAAATTGACCCTTTGCATCTATACAAATTGGTAGTATTAAAAATATCAAGTTTTTACGGTAACACTGACAGTCTAATAAGTTTTGATAATTTTTAGTCGATCTCGATCGTTTTTAACCTGGCTTTGGGCACAAGACCTTGTAAGCATCTACATACTCAGGGAATTTGCACAGTGAAAGTTAGGGTGATATGAACAATAGAGCAAACCAAAGGCATGAAGAACATCATGCAATACAATATTTCTGTATATTCAACCGAATGCTGATTTTCGTTGCAGAGATGTTTATATCACACAGCCTTGATGCTGGAAAGTTAACCCTGCGGTTATTGCAAAATCTCCAGCGTACCAAACTTTTCTGGCTAAAGCTCAGGCATTCATCTGTGAAAACCCAAACTGTTCCTCTATCTGAAAATGAAGCAGAAAGGCTCAAAGCATTGGCGGGCTACAATATTTTGGATACCCTACCCGAACAAGCATTTGATGACCTAACTGCTCTGGCTGCCTATATTTGTAAGACTCCAATTGCTTTAATTAGTTTAGTAGATGCCGATCGCCAATGGTTTAAATCTAAAATTGGACTAAAAGTTAGGGAAACACCCAGAGAGTCGGCTTTTTGCTCTCATACCATTCTGCAACCAGAGAATATATTAGTAATTCCCAACACTATCAAGGACGATCGCTTTGCTAACAATCCTCTGGTCAGAGGTAATGCCAAAATTCGTTTTTATGCTGGTGCGCCACTAGTTACGCCCAATGGTTTGTCTGTCGGAACGTTATGTGTCATGGATACCGTTCCTCGTCAGCTAAGTTACCAGCAGTTAGATGCACTGCGCCGCCTAAGTCGGCAAGCGATCGCTCAGATGGAACTCATTCAGGAAGTTCGCAACCGCAAACAATCAGAGATAGAAGGAAGGCAGTTATCGCTGACCGACGATCTAACAGGTTTGCATAATCGACGTGGTTTCTTCGTGATGGCTGAACAACAGTTAAAAATTGCTCACCGGATGAAATTGTTGTGCTGGGTTATTTTCATTGATTTAGATGGGTTAAAACAGGTTAACGACACCCTTGGTCATGAGATTGGAGATGCCTTGATTATTGATGCTGGTCAATTACTCAAGCAAAGTTTTCGGAACTCGGATATTGTTGCTCGCTTGGGTGGAGATGAGTTCATTGTTTTCATCTCCAGCTACTTTAAGGATGCAGATAGCATTCAAGAGTATCTACAAGCAAATATTGCCAACTTTAATCAACAGCAAAACCGTCGCTATGAACTTTCGATGAGTATGGGGATAGAGCGTTACTCACCAGAAAGCAATATGTCACTAGAACAACTAATCGCTAAGTCTGACGAATTAATGTACGCTCATAAGCGTCTCAAGCGGCAATCTGTTGTTTAATATTGGGAGTTGGGAATTGGTAGGACTTACGCAAAATATCTTTTAAACTGTCATTTCTCCGTGTTCTCTGCGCCTCTGTGGTAGCCTGGGGCAATAAGTCCTAATTGCTAAATTGGCGTTGCACAAACTAAGGATAATAAGGATAAAATTTACTAATTTACTACTTGGCTGCCATGACTGCGGGGATCGTCTTGATTAGCCGTTGGTGCTACTGGGGCTGAAAATTTGGAAACTTTGCCGCTAGCTTGAGCATAAGGCAGAGATGAACCTGTAACCAAAGCCTCTAAATTGCTAGCCATAATTGTCCGGGGCTGATCGCCGATCGCTTGGGCGATGGTTTCTCCTTGCTGACTCAAAAATACAAAATGGGGAATCCCATCTACCCGATATTTCAACATCTCTGGTAGCCACTTGGTATTATCTACATTCAGCATGACAAAATTCATCTTGTCAGCATACTCTGTTTCCAGTTGAATGATATCTGGTGCCATTTTCTGACAGACAGCACACCAATCAGCATAAAATTCTACTAGAGATGGTTTGCCGTTGCTGACAGCTACTTCTAGGGGTGTAGACGAATCGCTTAACTTGGCTAAGGTTGCCGAGGTTGTTTCAGTTCGCAATCCTAAGACGAGGGCAACGCTAAGAGCGATCGCTACCATTACAATTAAGAAGTTTCTCAAACGCTTCCCGAATGGAGATTCAGGCTTATCTGGGGAATTAACAGGTGAATCAGTACTCATAACAGAATTATTAAAACTTATTAAGCAATTTCTTCTTTAGTCTAGCTGACTCCAAGCGCTCTTTAATACGTAATTCGATCCTCAAAATGGGTATTACAAATAAGGACTTTAGATGAAATAGGTTTTCAAAGATGATTTTAAGCTTCAGAAATACCAGTGCTGTGTGTGCCGTATTTTTACTAGTCAGCGTTAGCAGCTTTCAGAAGTCAGCCATAGCTAATATAAATCACCAGTCCCAACTAATAGCACAGCAGAGTAAAACTCAGCCACATCCAGTTTTTAAATCTATCCTGCCCAAATTAAAGCAAAAGACTCAAATTAAGATTTTATTGCCGAAGTTTATTCCTGAGTCGGATGGGGAAAATCCAATTTACGCAAATATAGAAACTGCTACGCAAAAAAACTACGAGATTTTACTGGCTTTCAGTCCTGATTGTTATGGGGCCTCTGCTTGTCGTTTGGGTGTGGTTACGGCTTCAGCCGTAACCCGCAAAACACCCGGTTTGAATGGGAAACGCGTATCCTTAGCTAAGGGGTTCACTGGCTATTTTGTAGATTTTACTTGTGGTGCTGGTTGCTCAGATGCTACCTTGACTTGGAGACAACAGGGTGTGCAATATGTTGTTGGGTTGAAAGCAGGCGATCGCACTTCTTTAATAAAAATGGCTAATTCTGCGATTAATCCCTAACTAACATCATTTGATTCTAGTTCCCAGCGAAACAGCCGTGGTAATTGAGACACATCTATGGCGTAGTTAACAATCCATAGTACCAATTCAAAAATCAATAAATATCGTACCCATACCAACTCACTTTTAGAATCCAAGAGTGTCAAACCCTCATATAACTGCCAGAAGCGGTAAGGCAAGTATATATAAGGAACCATCACCCACACTACATTTTGCAACTGCCTGAGTGTTACTGTCTCAGAGATGATTTGCAACCCTAATACAATAAAATACCAACCAAGCACAGTTAACACACTGCCATCGCCCCACAATACACCCCATAATAGCATCACTATTAAGGGCAGTAATCCTCCTAGCAATTGCACTGAACCAAACCAAACTTTATACCAACTGGGAAATGGTAAAGGTAGAGTATAGGGCTTTGCCTGTTTCCACCCCCAGTTCACAACCACAATAAAAAGTGTGGCAATGAAGAAAAAGAGAAGATTTTCCAGGAATAGATATAGGTTGATAGCCATATTTTTGCAATTTAACGACCTAGCCAAGTCTTGATAATGTCGAGAAGGCTAGAACCTCCCCAAATCAACGCTAATAGTATGGAAGTAGTCAAAACTGCCCCCATCACACACATTACCAAACCACCTAGGCTAATAGCACCATCATCTTCTGATAAGCCAAAGCTGGTTACAAAAATTCCCATTGCTGGCAGGGTATTAGTTCCTGGAATCGGAATCATCATGGAAATTGCCATCAAAGCGATCGCTATACCAATGGTCACTCTACCAGGTAAAGTAGTACAGATATAGCTTAGACGAGGACGAGCGATCGCTTCAATTCTTTTTAACCAAGGAATCCCTGCCTTCAAAAACCCCTGAACTGTCGTGAGTTGGATAGGATGATTCATCATCCGCTTGGGTAGCCAGGGGGTTTTAGCACCAGCGATTAACTGTATCGCTAACAGAAAAATCAGGATGCCGAAAGGAGTTGAATATCCCGGTGCTGGAACTGGTAAAGCGGAAGGTAGAGATAGAATAATCAGCAAAAATCCAAAAATTCTTTCTTGCGCTAACAATAGAATCTCTGCCAAAGTAACTTTTGCTGGTCGTTCTTCTTCAAAAAAATAGCGTTGTAGTTCGTTAGATAGTTTAGCCATATATCACCAATATTTAGCAATATTAAGTAAATAAATATACCTATAGCGGTTCTCAGTTGAGTGAGGTACAAGAACCCCACCC
>NZ_NOLI01000069.1:0-40834 GCF_002245975.1 Nostoc sp. 'Peltigera membranacea cyanobiont' 213
GTCCCTAGATATACCCCAGGTATACTCCAGATATGCTCCAGACTTTTCTATAATAATTAAGTCATTCCCGTCATCGAAAACAGCCCGTGACTACCACTCCCCTCTCTCCAAGTTCAACTGTTCAGGTTCCCGATGCGCTAGGTCGTTTTGGACGCTTCGGCGGTAAGTATGTGCCTGAAACGCTGATGCCTGCGCTTGCTGAATTAGAAACAGCTTATCAACGATACCGCAATGACCCTGGTTTTCAAGCAGAATTACAGCAGTTGTTACGGGATTATGTAGGACGCGCCACACCATTGTATTTCGCTGAACGCCTGACTACTCATTATGCCCGACCCGATCGCACCGGGCCACAAATTTATTTAAAGCGCGAAGATTTAAATCATACTGGCGCTCACAAAATCAATAATGCCCTTGGTCAGGTATTGTTGGCGAAACGCATGGGTAAGCAACGGATTATTGCCGAAACGGGTGCTGGACAACATGGAGTTGCTACAGCCACAGTTTGCGCTCGTTTTGGGCTGGAATGCGTAATTTATATGGGCGTTCATGATATGGAACGCCAATCTTTAAATGTGTTTAGAATGCGGTTGATGGGGGCAGAAGTGCGTCCGGTGGAAGCGGGAACGGGAACCCTGAAAGATGCCACTTCTGAAGCAATCCGCGATTGGGTAACAAATGTGGAAACAACTCACTACATCCTGGGTTCAGTAGCAGGGCCCCATCCTTACCCGATGATGGTACGCGATTTCCATGCAGTAATTGGTCAAGAAACTCGCGCCCAAGCAATGGAAAAGTGGGGCGCACTTCCTGATATTCTCTTGGCTTGTGTAGGTGGTGGTTCCAATGCGATGGGACTCTTCTATGAGTTTATTAATGAGTCTTCTATCCGGTTCATTGGGATTGAGGCCGCCGGAGAAGGTGTTAATACCGAAAAACACGCAGCAACCTTGACAAAAGGACGAGTTGGTGTCTTGCACGGAGCAATGAGTTATCTATTACAAGATGAAGATGGGCAAATCATTGAGGCCCACTCAATTAGTGCGGGGTTAGATTATCCGGGTGTGGGGCCAGAACATAGCTATTTGAAAGACACTGGTCGCGCTGAATACTATAGTGTGACGGATGCAGAAGCTTTGGCAGCATTCCAGAGATTATCGAAATTGGAAGGGATTATCCCGGCATTGGAAACAGCCCATGCGATCGCCTATCTCGAAACCCTATGTCCCCAACTAAGCGGTAGTCCCCGAATTGTCATAAACTGCTCTGGACGCGGTGATAAAGATGTACAAACGGTAGCCAAGTTATTAGAACAATCGTAAATTTACGTAAAATATTTGGAAGAGAGCAATGATGGCGCAACAATTCCAGCACGCTATGCTACCGCAACCCACTCACGATGAGTTGGCACGCCAAAACTTCATGCAAAGTCTGAAAATGCACATTTTCAGGAATATTGCTCCTGGAAATAAGGTAGTTTATGAAAAACTAGCCAAGCCGAAGTTTGAACAAAAACATCAGCGTCCTCCCCAAAATCGTCATGAAATTCGGGAAGCAATGCAGCATGAACCCTACTACCGATGGACTAGTGCCCTCAAGCGCATCAACCAGGAAATATTATGGGATGCTGTAAATACTAGTGTTGACAGACAACTGCCAGAGTTGATTGAGCGTGCCAAAGATCGGGGTGGTGAACTGGGTACTTTAACCCTCGACCCAAATTTTAAAATACCTAATCATCAAAAGGCTGTAGATATTCACTGTATGCCCGGAGGATATCACAGTGAATTCACTGCTGACGATCTAGCTGCTGGCGCAACTTACGATCGCGGCGTTTACGTTTATGGTCTGGGTTGGTTGGGGCCCCTTAACAATGATATGGGGCTATCTATAGTCCAAAACTACCTTCTGCCAGAGTATCCCGACTTTCGACCTAGAAAAATTCTCGATATGGGATGTTCTATTGGTAATAGCACATTACCCTACGTAGATGCTTACCCAGATGCAGAAATTCATGCCATAGATGTAGGCGCACCCATGTTGCGTTATGCTCATGCAAGAGCCGAAGCCTTGGGCAAAGGGGTACACTTCTCACAGCAAAATGCCGAGCATACTAACTTCCCAGATGAATCATTTGACTTAGTGGTTTCTCACATTTTGCTGCATGAAATTCCCCCGCCAGTCGTCCGTAAAGTTATGCAAGAATCTTATCGTCTACTGGCTCCTGGCGGTATGATGCTCCATCTGGAAGCACCCTTGTATCGTCACATGGATGTGTATACACAGTTCATTTTTGATTGGGAAACCGCTAACAACAACGAACCATTCTGGAGTGCTGTCCGCGATCTAGATTTGGTGACGCTAGCGACTGAAGCAGGTTTTGCCGCAGATAAGACATTCGAGAAGTTTGTCCCTAATGGGGCATGGAAAGCAAAAGTCAATAATGATGGCAACTCAGGTAGCCAAGGCAGTTGGTTTGTAGTCGCGGCAACGAAGTAAATACCAATTCGTAATTTGGAATTGAGAAAGTCAGATTTTATCTGGGTTTCCCTCTTTTCTGTGTGTAGTCTTATTTTTGGAGAATTGGTATATGGTAAAAACAGCCAAAGGTAAACGACCTGTTTACTTAGAAAATCCGCAAACGGATAAATTGTTAGCGATCGTTATGGCTTTGACTGGTGAGGTGTCCGTACTGCATGAGCGGCTAGACACCATTGAACGGTTGCTAGAGGTTAAAGATGTTTTATCGCCTACTGAGATTGAAGCTTACCAGCCGGATGCCAAGGTAATTAAGGAGCGGGAACAGTGGCGTGCAGAATATATTGCACGCGTGTTGCGCGTGGTGCAGGAAGAGTTAGAACCTCTCAATCAAAGCTAGTTGCACAAAGGTTTTAGTGAAAAAAATTATGCTATTTATATAAAACAATCATACTAATGGTAGAGGAAAGTTTTTTATAAACAGCACGATCTTTTCGTAAAATTGTGAATTTAAACGTTTGCTGGCAGTTTTTGCACATAAAACTGGCATAAAGAGAGGTATATAGACCTATAACCAATTTGTCAGATTGACACTACTTTGGTTAGATTGTCTGGAACTTTACTTTCAGCAAGTGATTAAAACAACAATCTACACTGTTATTTTAGGTACGATTGTTCTCAGTAGTGGAGCGATCGCGACTCCTGTGAAAAATCCAAATTTTACACCCATGTTATCAAACGTATCAAGGGCTACTTTCAAAATGGCAGCATCTAGTATTATCAACACTGCTGCTCTAGAACAGTCGGTTTTTATCCAAATTAATAACTATAGAACTTCCCAAGGGCTACCAGCACTGACTCGTAATGCTGCGATCGATAATCAAGCTAGGATTCACAGTCAGGATATGGCTAATGGGAAAGTTCCCTTTGGACATACAGGATTTTCAGAGCGTATTCAAGCAATCGGTATTTCTTACACAGCAGCTGGTGAAAATGTCGCTTACAACCAAGGATATAGCGATCCAGCCACGATCGCTGTTCAAGGCTGGCTCAAAAGTCCAGGGCATCTAGCCAATATAAAAGGCAATTATGACAAAACGGGGATTGGTCTTGCTGCCACCAGTACAGGCAAAGTCTACTTTACACAAATTTTCCTTCGCTGATAAGTTTAGCAAAATTTAGATTTTTTCTGAAATTCCCCAAACTTCAGTCTGTTGACAAAGCTTTTGTTAGATGTGGAAAAATGTAATTTCCGTGACACTTTTCTATTGAATACTAGATTATTTTTTAGTAATTCATGAAAATCTTAAATTATCAGCAAAAATAACCGTGATTCTATGAAGCCGATCTATTGAAATATTGACAATTGGAAATGATTATTTGTACTTCCCGTAAGGGATGTAGCCAAATTGCCGAAATTCATCAACCCTTAATAGTATCGTGGTATATATCGTCGGAACAATAAGTTAGAGTAGAAGTCTTATATCTCTACACATAACGCAATTCTCCATGTTCCGACAAACTGCTTTTGGCATCGCTTTAAGTGCGCTTGTCCTTGCTAGTGGATTAACGACTGTTCCGATACCAAATTATCCTTCTACAAATACATCCACCCGTAATAAGCTGTTGTCGCTCTTTTCCAGTCAGGTTGCAATATCGACTCCTACTTTTAAAACTACTGAGTTAGAAAAATCAGTTTTTGAGCAAATTAATCGATATCGGGCTTCTAAAGGACTGCCAAAGTTGACCCTCAATGCAAATATTACTCGACAGGCAAGAATTCATAGTCAAAATATGGCTAAGGGTAAAACCCCATTTAGCCATCAGGGATTTGAAAAGCGAGTTAAAGCTGTCCCTCTTCGCTACAACAGTGCGGCGGAAAATGTTGCTTTCAACCGGGGATATAGTAACCCTGTGGAGGAAGCTGTGACTGGTTGGATCAATAGTCCGGGACATCTAAAGAATCTTAAAGGCAATTACAACCTCACTGGAATTGGCGTTGCGACTAATAATCAAGGGGAAGTCTACCTGACACAAATATTTTTTCGCACTAGGTAGATTTAATTTCTGATTTTTTTGCACAATGATAATGTAGTGTCTGACAAGACTTTTATCTGCTAGACACTGCTATTATTTTTGAACAATTCATGACATTACAAGATTTTCAGGTGAGCGATCGCGATCTCAGTGACGCAGCCCTTGGACAGTATTTAGAATCAACAGCGATCGCAGTTGATACAGAAACGATGGGATTATTGCCGCAGCGCGATCGCTTGTGTCTCGTCCAACTGTGCAACCTAGAAGGGAAAGTCACTGCAATCCGCATAGCCAAAGGACAAGACAACGCCCCAAATTTAAAAAAACTCTTGGAAGGGGCCAATGTCGTAAAAGTATTTCACTTTGCGCGTTTTGACCTTGCCACTTTGCGAGCTAATCTGGGGATTCAGGTTAACCCGGTTTTTTGCACCAAAATCGCCAGTAAGTTAGCCCGTACTTACACAAATCGCCACGGACTCAAAGATGTAGTGCAAGAGTTAGAAAAAGTGGAACTCGATAAAAGCTCCCAAAGTTCTGATTGGGGTAATGCCACTAGCTTATCTGAAGCTCAACTGAGTTATGCTGCCAATGATGTGCGCTATTTACTTAGCGTGCAACAGAAGTTAACAGAAATGCTCAAACGAGAGGAACGTTGGGAAATTGCTCAAGAATGTTTTGAATTTCTGCCAACAATAGTTTCCTTGGATTTATTGCAATTTAAAGATTTGTTTGAACATTGATCGATTAAATGGGCATTGTTCTGTTGGTGGAAGCGGCACGGTTATCCCGTTCCCAGTGCTGAGTAAAGAAGTGAGATTCCCTACTCAGCATAATTTTCTAAGTTCTTGTTGGTCTAAGAGCCAACATTGGAATCATCTCTGTCTGTGGAATTTTTAGATTCTTTAATGCCTTCTTTGAGGTTACTAGCTCCCTCTTGAATGCTTTCTTTGACGTTACTAGCTCCTTCTTGAATGCCTTCTTTAAGGTTACTAGCTCCCTCTTGAATACCTTCTTTGAGGTTACTAGCTCCTTTTTTAATGGCTTCTGTGGTGCTAGTGCCTCCCTTTTGCAGATTCTCTTGGTGATTTTTTAGCCGATCTACAACGTTGTAGTCATCTGCACCTGCGGGAGTTTTTGATTCAACAATACCTTCTGTTGGACCACCGATCGCTTTCCATGCCTCAAGACCACCTTTGAGTTGGGAGACATGCTGAAATCCATTAGAACGAAGTTGCTGTGCGGCTTGGGCAGTTTCTTCTTCGTTAGCACCGTAAACGTAGATATCACGGCTTTGATCCAAAGAAGGCACTGCACGCTGTACCAATTCATCTATTGGCATGGGCATTGCTCCCATAATGTGACCTTGGTTGAAGGTATTGCGATCGCGCACATCTAGGATTGTAAAAGCTGGTTCGCCCCATTCTAGACGAGACTTCAGGACATGAGCATCAGATTGTGCTTCTATTGGTTGTTGTGGGGGAATGATGCCGCCGACTAAATTGTTTACCATAACTTTTCCTTGTTGATGATAAAAGCAATCTAACGGATTCAACATATTTAATTGCTCTTTCTCTGGGATGAATATCCTCAAACTATTTCTTTAGATAGACTGGATAATTGAAATATTTTCTGCCATTTAATCCATTGCCAATATAGACAAAATATACTAGCTAGAGGAAAAGTTTTTTCTTAACTTGATTAAATATATTTTGAAGTTACATTTTTGAGTTTTAACTATTTAAACACATTATAAAGATATCTAAAGTGACTAAATTTTCTACCTAATTAATCAAAAATATTCAGCCATCTTTCTAGGAATTACGTACCTTTTCTATATCTGCGATCTCTAACAATAATGTCTCTTCAATCTATTTCCGCATTATTGGATTTACACCAGCACCACTATTAAGGCAATCTACCAATAATTTATTCACATCATAATTATGATGTGCGCCTTAGTCGTTACCTCAAATGCCACATTCTCAGTTAAGCCAGCAACCTTTTACCAAAATAATCCTAACTGTTGACAAATTTGTACAAAACAAGAGCGGGAAACCAATTCACCTGCAAAAAATTTGGAACCTGGTTGACCTGTAAGACCTAAAGCTATGACTCCAAGTTTTGTCTGTTAAAGCTGTTTTTGCTGCCCTTATACCTTCTGGTGATGCTCTGAGTCCTTGGCTTGTCATAGTCTCAAGCTGAAACTTGTAGTATAGTGTATGCTTAGAAGGCTAGCTACATGTAAATGCACGCTGAGTAAATTTTCGTAGTCCCTCTTCAGAAGGAGATACCCATTGCTTAAAGTCCGGTTGAGTAGGTAGAGTTGAAAATCTAGATTGGCTTGTGGCTAGGTTTGTAAGCCTTTGTGAAAAACTAATCAGTCAGGGAATGCGTTATTTTTCCAGATTTGTATCAACTGCTGTAGTATCTTGTTTCTGTCTAGAATATTTGTGGTTGTAAAAATGCTCTTCAATTACACTTAATCTTAAGTATAAAAGTCAAAAAATATCCACTAAGAAATCAAAATTATACAAAAATCATACACAAACTATACATTTTATCGGCATTCCACTAGCTGAACTTTTCATAAACTTCATGGAAAATTAATTGTACACAAGTACTACAGTAGCGATCGTACTCAGCAGAGACGCGCGTGAATCCCCTCTCAACAGAAACACGTATTGCAAAACTGGCGCAACAGCGAATCGCCCAATCTACAAATAGGCAGCATTATGGTTATGATTACCGCGACTACTCCCAAAATTATGATTGTTGATGACGACTTCGGTGTGAGAAATCTCGTTCATCGTTATTTGAGTCGGAAATATCAAATAGAGGCGGCAGCAGATGGTAAAACTGCCTTATCAATGTTTGAGCAATTCAACCCAGCTTTAGTAATTCTGGATTGGAATTTGCCGGATGCTAACGGTTATAGCCTCTGCCAAGAAATGCAGAGTCGTACTAATGTTTTAGTACTGATACTGACTAGTAGGACTGATGAGGCTGATAAAATTAAAATCTTGAGTGCAGGGGCTGATGATTTCATGACTAAACCGTTTAGTCTTGCAGAAATAGAAGTTAGAGTAGAAGCTCTTTTGAGGCGGATACGCTACATCAACCCTTCACCAACACAACGAATCATTTTTAAGCATCTAGTAATTAATCCAGAGGGTCGGGAGGTAACACTTAACGATAAGCCTCTCGCTTTAACAGCGCTGGAATTTAATATTTTACATTTTTTGGCAAGTCATCCCAATCAAGCTTGGAGTCGCCCACAGTTAATCCAAAAAATCTGGGGTTGCGACTACATAGGAGATGGCCGGGTGGTTGATGTGCATATTGGTCAGCTTCGCAAGAAGATGGAAGTCGATCCTAGCGTACCAGAGTTTATTAAAACTGTACGCGGCTATGGTTATAAGTTTGAAGCTATCGACGAAAATACTACTTCCTGAGCTTTCCAATTTTAGGGGTAGTTTATAACAAAGAATGACTCATCTGAGTCAGCATTAGTTTTATTGTTTACTTAAATACTTTTACTGAGGCTTGACCGTATAACTTGCGTTAGTTTGGGGCGTTGATACAAACTGATTTGGTGATTTTGTGTCTGCTCAAGCCTTAGACAGTAACTTTATTGCTTTTAATATATCGTCTCAAAATAAGTTCCAACAAAATCAAAATGTACAAAGCTTATCCGAAGTTTCGCCTATAGGTAAAATTTGGGACAAGCACAGAGCTAATACTGATAAAGTCTTGCATTATTACGCCAAAGTAGACGAACATTGTTTTCAGCAGTATGCTTGGCGGATGAGAATATGTTCCGAGTTGCTGAAGTTTCAATTAGTGCCAGAGGCATCGGAAGGTATTCTCAAGTTAAAGCTATCAGATGCCAGATTCTGTAGAGTTCGTCATTGTCCGGTTTGTCAGTGGCGGCGATCGCTAATGTGGAAAGCAAGAGCTTATAAAATTCTCCCACAGGTTGTAATTGATTACCCCAAGTACCGTTGGCTATTTGTCACCTTGACTGTAAAAAATTGCCAGATTGAGGAACTCAGGGAAAACTTGGATTCGATGAATAAGGCTTTTAAGCGATTTACTGAATTGAAAGTATGGCCTGGGAAAGGTTGGGTGAAATCCATAGAAGTAACTAAAGGTAGAGATGGAGTCTCAGCACACCCGCATTTACATATTTTGGTAATGGTGCCGCCTTCGTATTTCAGTCATGGCTATCTATCTCATGCCAAATGGATAGCGTTGTGGCAGCAGTGCTTACGGATTGATTACCAGCCAATTGTTCATATTAGCGCGATCGCAAAGCATCATAACCCATCACTACTTATCCCAGAAATTCTCAAGTATCAGGTGAAAGAGTCAGATTTAGTGGGTGATAGAGAATGGTTTCTAGAGTTAACCCGTCAACTGCATAAAAGTAGAGCGATCGCTGTTGGGGGTATACTCAGGCAGTATATGCGCGAATTAGAGGAGAAAAACCAAGACCTCATTGATGAAAGTGAAGAGACAGATGAGGTGGATGGAGAAAGTTTGTATTTCCGATGGGAGCGCAAGTTACAAAGATTTAATATAGAGTGACATCAGCGATACAAGAACAGCCTCATAATCCTTACATGAAAAGGACTACATAAGTTTAGAACTGTAGAAACTGTGGCTTAATCCGGCGAAAGGACAAAGACCAGCGATCAGATACAACCGGAAGTAGTTCATGGAGAATACTAGAATCAAACTGGATAACCTGACCATCTTCAAGGTGATATTCGTCTTTCCCAATGCGGAAAGTAGCACGTCCAATATTGACTAATGCTACCAGAGGTTCAAAAACGGGGTGGTCATAGTGTGGTTTCATGCCAACACCTGGACGATAATGGCAGAGTAAGGCACAATCCCATCCTGGAAGAATGCGATCGCCAAGTCGATTAACCGTCTCATCCCAATGTCCTTTCTTAATTACCGCAGGGTGTACTAGTATTACCTCGTTTCCAAACCATTTGTGAGTTCGACCAAAAGCAATCTTACTAGAAGGCATTGACTTCATATTAGATTGATATTCACACCAGTCACGAAAGCTTTTAAGATCGAAACCAAAGTCTTCAATGTTATCAAAATTCATAATTAGCTCCTAAAAATCAAAAAATCTTCAACCCAAAATGAACAAAAAAAAGGAAGTCCTATCCACTCAACGAGTAAACAACTGGATTTCCTCACTTTAATCAGGCGTTAGCCTCTTATTTCTCTAACTCAAAAAGCACAAACAAATAAATACCAGCCACCCAACGAGGGGATGACTGGTTAAATTGCCTTTACTTGAAGCTAGTAAATAGCTTCGATGATTTAGTTGTAAAATCTCAAAATAGATTGGCAAAAATAACAATGACTAATCCAAAGCCTATTCGCACAGTTCGTCGGGGAAGAATATTCCCTGATATTCAGTGGTCAGAAGAAAAAAAATCTCAATGGAAAGCTCAACAAGAGGCATTTTACCAACGCTGTAAAGTTATTTTTGACCGAGTTAAACCAGAGTTAATCAAAACTCACTACAACTGGTATATGGCTGTTGAGCCTGAAAGTGGAGATTATTTCATTGATACAGATGAATTAACTGCTATAAATAAGTCTCGCCAGTATCACCCGAATACTCCGGTGTTTATATTTCGGATTAATGAAACAGGAATAGCTGGCACAATATGATTCAAGGCAGCTTTGGTGATGAGGAACAGCTATTCTTTGAAATAGAGTTAATTACTGCTGATGGTTTAGAATTACCTGTCGATGCCATGCTAGATACAGGATTTTCAGGCTGGCTAGCCATTGACAAGCAGGATTTAGAGGAATTTGATTGGGTGTATTTAGGTGAACGAAATATGCAACTAGCAAAGGGGGAAGCAAAGTTTGATATCTACGCTGGAAAAGTGCGAATAGATGGACAAGAGTTTAATATCCCTGTTTATGCAGGTGATGGAGTTTCAGAAGTTTTACTCGGTCGTGAGTGGCTCAAAAATCGACGGTTGGTAGTGGATTTATCAGCAGGATTGTTAACCCTAGAAAACAGTTGAGAAAAATAAATTGGTAAAGTATAAGAGCGAGTGATTTAAACTATCCTTAAGAAATCACCTCATGCTGACTTCACTGTTAGGGACTCGCGTAAAAATAAAATACCAGCTAGACAATCTGTATGAAGTAGAAGATTCCAAAATTTCATTGGTACATTATTAAACCGCAAGTCCCTTACTGCTAGCTGTAATCCCAATGCATCCAGTAATTTACTTAGACAATAAAATTCAATTTCTCCTTGCTCAGATAACATCAAGTCAAGTTGCTCATAGGATTGCTTAACTGGCGCTGGAAACCGATCAATTCCACCCTGTGCCTCAATCACATTTTTGAGTGCTTTTCCTAACATTTTAGGATCGCCCTCTTCTAGAACTACTTCGATATAAGATGCTGCTTCTAATGGATCTTGGAGATGTTTAACTAGTCCTTCGTGATAGCTTGCACTTCTAGGCATTATCTCTACTCCTATAGTCTTTCCAATATTCCTGAGCTTTACCAATATCTTCTTTCTGAGTGCTTTTATCTCCACCACACAAAAGAATAATAATTGTTATCCCTTCTTGTCCAAAATATATGCGGTAGCCTTGCCCATAGTCGATTCTCAATTCAAAAACACCTTCTCCAACTTACTTACAATCACCTAAATTACCATCTTCAACTCGGTCAAGTCTGGCTCTTATTTTAGCTTTTGCTCTTCTATCTCGCAGAGAATCAAGCCACTCATCAAAAATATTTTTTCCATCTACTGTTCAGATAATTCCTAATTTCTCTTGGTTGGACTTCCATGATTCTTTCGACAAGTCTAGTTATAAATCATGAAATAATTCATAGTTTTCTCGCCGCCAATCTTTGACTAACCAACTCAGCCGCTAAATGTATCGCTGCTTTCATACTCGTAGCATCAGCAATTCCCTTACCTGCAATATCAAACGCTGTTCCATGATCTGGGGAAGTCCGAACGAAAGGAAGACCTATAGAAGTATTAACTGCCCGATCGAACGCCATCAGCTTCACAGGAATTAAACCTTGGTCGTGATAAAGTGCCAAATAAGCATCAGCAGGATTTTTTACTACAGAATTTCCATACCAAGCTTGACCAGGTTTAACCCACATCGTATCTGGCGGTATTGGCCCATCTAGCTGTAATTGTGGTCGTTTTTGCCGCTCTTGCTCTAACCAGGGAATTAACCAATCTTGCTCTTCACGTCCAAGTTGCCCCTGTTCGCCACTGTGGGGATTTAAACCTGCGATCGCAATTCTCCCATTTTCTATCCCAAAATCTCTCTCCAAACACTCCACCAGCAAATCCAATTTTTGTGTCAACAATTGCGGTGTCAATGTATCCGCTACTTGACGTAGGGGAATATGTGTGGTAGCTAGTATTGTGCGGAGTATCCAACCAGTATAGGGCGATCGCGCTACAAATAACATCCCAAAACGCTCAACACCTGACTTTTGCGCTAAAAGTTCCGTTTGCCCTGGATAATTATACCCTGCGGCTTTCCAAGCAGATTTAGCGATTGGCCCCGTGACTATCCCATCAAATTTACCAGCAAGTGTTTGAGCGATCGCATATTCCATATAGGCAAAACTAGCCGCACCACTCGCCGCATTACCTATTCCTGGGATAATTTGACCTTTAATTTCTTCATCCAACTGCACATCACTAACAGACAACTCTTCTGGATTTGCCAAAGGTGCTAAATTCTCGATTAAATTCAATTTGCGATCAGTCTGTGTCAGCAAATCCCAGCTACCTACTACTGTTACGTCGTATTTTTTACTAATTTCCGGTTCTGCTAAAGCTTTCAAAATCACTTCCGGCCCAATCCCCGCCGGATCTCCCAGCGTCAGCGCCAAACGCGGGCGGTTATCTGGGCGAGAATTTACTAAGTTATCTTGGTTATTTTGATACATAAAATTTATTCATAATAATTATCATCAAGTTTTCTCGCATTTCCCTATCTTTCCCGCTCCCCAGTAGGGATTGCCCCCCAAGCCAGTAGGGATTACTTGCTAAACTAGTTTAAAATTATTTACACGGGTCTAATCCTACAGTAACTATTGAAAAGCTTCTGCTAGACCTAGTTTACACACACTAATTTGCATAAGGAGAATCACACTAATGGGCGGCGAAATTTTGAATGCAGCTGTATTGTCCTTCGGTTTAATCTTCGTAGGCTGGGGCTTAGGTGCTTTGTTACTGAAAATTCAGGGCGGAGAAGAATAATTGAGTGCTGAGTGCTGTTAGCGGGGCGTTTAGCCCGTGCTGAGTTAGGAGTTAGTAATTATTCCCCCTCATCCCCCTTATCTTTCCCCACTCCTCACACCCTTCTTTCTAAAAGTTCTGTTCGCCCTAAGTGGGCATTCATGCTTTTTGCTAACTGGGAAAAAAGCTTGTCCGTCTAACGGACAGCCATTTTCCCGTGAGTTTTTCCATTAAAAATGATTTTCTGAGAAAAGATGTAAACTTTTGTTTGCATAGGTTATTCTGATAACATTCTTTTCATAAAACATTAAAATTTATTACAAACCTCATGACATTATTAATCGTCGGTGCCACTGGCACCTTAGGAAGACAAGTGGCTCGTCGTGCAATCGATGAGGGATATAAAGTGCGCTGCCTCGTGCGGAGTAGCAAAAAAGCAGCTTTTCTCAAAGAATGGGGTGCGGAACTCGTACCGGGAAATTTGCGTTACCCCGATACCCTAGCGGAAGCTTTAGTTGGTGTAACCCAAGTTATTGATGCCTCAACATCTCGCCCTACGGATTCACTGAGTATCAAGCAAGTTGACTGGGAGGGCAAAGTAGCATTAATTCAAGCAGCAAAAGCAGCAGGTATAGAACGTTTTATCTTCTTTTCAATTTTGGATGCCGATAAATATCCAGAAGTCCCACTAATGGAAATTAAGCGATGTACAGAATTATTCTTAGCTGAATCAGGCTTGAATTATACCATCTTGCGGCTAGCTGGTTTTATGCAAGGGTTAATTGGTCAGTATGGAATTCCAATTTTGGAAGCACAGCCAGTTTGGGTGACAGGTAATTCTTCTCCCATTGCCTATATGGATACTCAAGACATTGCTAAGTTTGCAATCCGCGCATTGAGTGTGCCCGAAACGGAAAACCAAGCTTTTCCTGTAGTTGGTACTCGTGCATGGAGTGCGGAAGAAATCATCAACTTATGCGAACGCTTATCTGGAAAAGATGCCAGGGTAACGCGGATGCCAATAAGCGTACTGCGTGCCGTGCGGGGCTTAATGCGGTCTTTTCAGTGGGGATGGAACGTAGCAGACCGGTTAGCGTTTACAGAAGTATTGGCTAGTGGAAAACAGCTAAATGCTTCAATGGATGAAGTATACACAGTGTTTGGCTTAGATCCGCAACAAACCACAACTCTAGAAAGCTATCTCCAAGAGTATTTCAGTCGGATTATGAAGAAGCTCAAAGAGGTGGACTACCAGAAAAATAAAAATAAAAAGCAGAAACCTAAAAAAACTCCTTTTAAACAGTCTTCAAAAGCTAATAGTCAATAGTAATTACAAAACACACATTAGTCATGAAACTCTACACTCTGAATATTTGATTCCAGATTAATGACTACATGACCAAAAATGTGTAAGGATTATCGAAAACTTAGGTAAAAGCCCCGTCCTTCTAGGACAACTTTAATTCTCTAAATTTGTCTTGAAAGTTTCCGGGGATTGGTATAATCAAACAATATCACAGGTAGAATAACCGCTAGCACAAATGGATAACCAACCCCAATACGACTGGCTAGGAAATAATAATGGTTAGTGGGCGGCGAAAACCACGATAAACATAGCTGGGGTAGCAAACGCTCACCCATACCAGAAAAGTCAAAAACTTGTTAATTAAGCGTACCGTGGGGCACACGGAAACAAGGGGAGAAATCCTCTAAAGCTTGGGGAGATAAGCCCTCTGGGGCTGTCTAAATTAGGCTCGAAACTTGGTTCAATTGAACGGGTTTTTGGTTTAAGTAATGCCGAAAGGCTAGGCAGTTTAAAGGTGTATCAATGAACCAAGAATCCTCATGCTTTCAAGCTGGGGAGTGTCAAATAATACAAAGCATCGCCTAAACTTGGATATTTGAGTGTGCCGAAAGCAGGCATTATCTACAATGACGTTAAACCGATAGCGGGTCGTGTCGCTATCGAGTTGAAAGACAAGCTAACCGCAGCTGGTTGGGATGTGTGTATCACATCCAGTATCGGTGGAATATTGGGCTACTCTAATCCAGATAGTCCTGTATGCCACACCCCCATTGATGGTCTAACGCCCCCTGGTTTTGACTCAGATATGGAGTTTGCAGTGGTGTTAGGGGGAGACGGCACTGTTTTAGCAGCGTCTCGTCAGGTAGCCCCCTGTGGTATTCCACTATTAACAGTGAATACCGGTCACATGGGATTTTTGACAGAAACTTTCCTGAATCAATTGCCCCAAGCACTAGAACAGGCAATGACAGGTAAGTATGAAATTGAAGAACGAGCCATGCTCACCGTCAAAGTATTTCGGGGGGATGCAGTGCTGTGGGAAGCCCTGTGCTTGAATGAAATGGTTTTGCACCGGGAACCTTTGACCTCTATGTGCCATTTTGAAATTGCCATAGGTCGTCATGCACCAGTAGATATTGCGGCGGATGGTGTGATTGTTTCTACACCTACTGGTTCCACAGCTTACTCATTGAGTGCTGGTGGCCCAGTGGTGACTCCTGGCGTACCTGTTTTACAGCTAGTACCCATTTGTCCCCATTCTCTAGCTTCTAGAGCATTGGTATTTCCAGATACTGAATCGGTCAACATTTACCCAGTCAACATTCCTCGCCTGGTGATGGTGGTAGATGGTAATGGAGGGTGCTATGTCTTCCCAGAAGATAGAGTATATATGGAGCGATCGCAATATACTGTCCGATTTATTCGCTTGCAACCCCCTGAGTTTTTCCGAATTTTGCGAGAAAAATTAGGTTGGGGTTTGCCACATATCGCCAAACCAACTTCGGTAGAATTGCCGTAGTTATTGGGAATGGGGAATGGGGCATTGGGCATTGTTAAAGAGACAACTGAGCAAACAGAAAATTATTTCCCCATTCCCCGTTTGCTGATTTCCTGCCAGAATTACTGGTGTACGGATAGGTATTTGGAGTGAGTTATTAAGATTGCATCGAAGAATTCGATGGCTGACACCTGAACGTGCTAAAACATCCTTAACAGCGTGTCAAATCAGGGTCGATCCATCACTAAAAACTCGTAATTGCACTTTATAACTGATGTAAAGATTTTCTCTGGAATATCTTTACAATCCCAAATCCAATATCCCAAATTGTTATGACAGTTGCTCTAAGTCCCTGTGTTTTGGTGATTGAAACCGATGAGAGCCTAGCAAATCAGCTTTCTTGCGATTTGCAAGAAGCTGGCTATGAATCAATTTTGGCTCATGATGCTACCAGTGGTTTGCAATACTGTCGCGATCGCCAACCTGCTTTAATTGTTTTAGACCGGATGCTAGCAGGAGAATCAGGACTCTCATTGTGCAAAAATCTGAGAAGCACTGGTATGCGATCGCCTGTGTTGGTTTTAATGGCAAGAGATACCGTTGACGATCGTGTAGCTTGTCTAGAAGCAGGAGCGGATGATTACATCCTCAAGCCTTACCGCTCAGAAGACTTTTTAAAGTTAATTCGCCTCTACTTAAAACCTGATGTGGATACCACGGAGCAATTGCGCTTTGGGGATCTAATTTTAGACATCGCAACTCGCCGTGCTATCCACGGGGGACGGGCAATTGACTTGACAATGAAGGAATTTGAACTATTAAAATTCTTAATGGAACATCCCCGTGAGGTGTTAACTCGCGAACAAATTTTAGAAAATGTTTGGGGTTATGACTTTCTGGGTGAGTCAAATGTCATTGAAGTGTACATCCGCTACTTGCGCCTCAAAATTGAAGATGAAGGTCAAAAGCGCCTTATTCAGACAGTGCGCGGCGTAGGTTACGTTTTAAGAGAATCCTAGTACAGAATGCCTACTTTTGACAATTGGCTCAAGTGCATTGTCTAGTTATAGAACTTACGTAAAACTACAGGCGGTAGGGTCAATTCATGAATTGCCTCTACCTAATAATAAAAGTTTTGACTATTATTTGCGTAAGTCCTGGTTAATTGAGGCTAAAAAAGGCTGTGGATTACGCGACAAATAAAAGCCGTAGGTTTTATAGCTTAAATTCTGTAAAATTGAAATCTAAATCACAAAATCAAAAAGAATTATGACTCGTTGGCTGGGTTTACTCTCGATGTTGCTGAGTATTTTGTTGATGGGTTGTTCTGTACCAACAACAGCTAAACCTCCAACCCCTACGCCTGGTTCTCAAACTCCAGCACCAGAGAGTTTAGGCCAAAAACTACCAATTTCTGCTAAAGCCATTGTTCCTAATGGAACAATTATTCAGCTAGAAGTGGCGAAGACACCACAACAGCAACAGATGGGGTTGATGTATCGACCAGCTTTACCAGATAACCGGGGGATGCTGTTTGGGTTCTCTTCTCCACAATCAATTAGTTTCTGGATGAAGAATGTACCTGTAGCCTTGGATATGGTATTTTTACGGGACGGTGTAGTTAAATATATTCAAGCTGCTGCACCTCCTTGTGCAAGTGAGCCTTGTCCTACTTATAGTCCCAACACACCAATCGATAAGGTAATTGAACTTCGCTCTGGAAGAGCTGCCGAATTGAAGTTGAAAGTAGGCGATACTGTCAAAATTCAGTATTGAGACTTAGGTCTATTGTATTGCGGGGATAAAGATTTGGATGATTCCTCTGTTCAGAGCCTATACTACCGAAGTATGTGTTTTTTTTGTAAAAAATGTCACGTGTTGTAGCAAAAAAGTCATCTGTAACGCTACTATTTAAAAACTGTGGTAATGATGTAAAATTCTACTGTCTCCAAGCTGAAATCGCAGTCTTAAAGTTTGGTTGTAAAAATATTCCCTTGGGCGCAAGTGTAAATAGTCGCCAATAAGAGAGTATAGGCTATGGAATCTTTATTACTACATGTGTCATTAAATAAAGCACAAAAGCAAACAAGATGGAGCCAATTTAATTCAGTAAAAATGCTGCTTGAGAATCGAGCAGATGATTTGTACGAAAAGTTCTATTTCTCAGACTCTCTATAATAAGCCTGTCTTAAAGGCAAATTTCAAAAACTGTGCTGGGGTGTATAGCCGATAACGGCAAAGTGACAGATAAAATACTGGCTACTGGCTACCAAGCAATGGTGAACTCATATATGACAATACATTCGTCACAAGGAGGTGAGATCGAAATGTCACCATCGAAATATTCTCGACTGATTAATTTTTTGCAAGAAGATTTGGCAATTTCCACGGCATCGCTGGCGGTTGCACTACGCCATCGGGAGCAAGACCCAGGACCTTTGGCAATGATTCTTTGGCAGTATGGTTTGATTACTCTAGAGCAGTTAGAACAAATTTATGATTGGCTGGAGACGGCATAGATGATGCCAATTTTAGATTTTGGATTTTGGATTAAAATTCTCTAGCAAATGGTTGTTATTGGAATCTCAAGCCTTAATACTATCTAGGGCAACTTGGTATAATTTAGGAAAACTAAAGCATGTCACATCAACTCTAATCTATACAAAGATTGATATATAAGTTTATTAACTCTGACGGTTTATACTCATTTATATACAAATAAAAAGAGCAAGTTAAATTATTAACTCGCTCTTTTTATTTAGTTCGGATTAATTAAGACTGACTAAACACTTTAACTGCTGCTGCTATACCAGAACCAGGGGTGAAGTCTTCGTAGCCAAGTTCTGTTAGGGTAACTTCTAAGGATGCTATACAGCTAAGAATATCGCGATCGCTCACAAAGCCCAAGTGACCAATACGGAAAATCTTATTACTCAAATGGTCTTGACCACCGGCTAGGGCAATATCAAAGCGTTTTTTCATCAATGACCGAATCTTATCAGATTCAATTCCCTGTGGTGCTACAGCTGTAATTGCTGGACTAGCAGAACTATCTGCCGCAAACAGGGGTAAATTCAACCCTTGAATGGCGGCGCGGGTAGCATTTTTCAGTCGTTCGTGTCGAGCAAATATTGACTCCAAGCCTTCCTCTTTCATAATTCGTAACGTGGTGTGCAGCGCTACGATCAAGTTCACTGGGGGAGTAAATGGAGTGGTATTTTTGGCTGTGGCTTTGCGATATTTGCCTAAATCCAAATAATATTTCGGTAGCTTCGCAGTTTTGTAAGCTTCCCAAGCTTTGGGACTGACAGAGACAAAACCCAATCCTGGCGGAATCATATAACCTTTTTGGGAACCGGAGGCGACTATATCCAAACCCCAAGCATCCACGGGGAGATTGAATGCACCCAAGCTGGTGACGGCATCAACGATAATTAAAGCTTCACCGTGTTCTTTGACATGGCGGTTGATAGCTTCTAAGTCATTCAACACACCCGTCGAGGTTTCGCTGTGAGTAATAATTACAGCTTTAATTTGCTTTTGGGTATCTGCTTGGAGTTTTTCGGCAAATACTGAGGGGTCTAATGGTTTTCCCCATTCCACCTTAACTTCTTCTACATTCAAACCGTAGGCTTGGCCAACTTCTACCCAACGTTCGCCAAATTTACCATTAGAGCCAACTAAAATGCGATCGCCTGGAGAAAGAAAATTAATTATTCCGGCTTCAACAGCACCCGTACCACTGACATTTAATGTCAGCACATCACTTTGAGTTTGATGCAGCCACTTGAGGTTTTCCGTTACCTCTGCCAATATGTTGCTAAATTCACTGGTACGGTGTCCAATCGGATGCTTGGCTAATGCCAGTAAGGCAGCTTCTGGCACCGGGGTTGGGCCTGGAATCATTAGCATCAGCTTATCGTTCATGTGTCTATCCTAAAAGTCAAATAAAAGTCAAAATTGTGGGAAGTTGGTTTATTCTGGTAGCGAATTCTAGATATTTACCTACAAATTACACTCAGATGACCATCAGTCTTGTTGTATATTTTCCAAATCCATAGGAAAAGTATCGTGGGAGTTAATCATCGGTCAGCTTGACCTTTGCAATTTATACGAGACTCCAACTTAGATAAAACCTCTGTTCTAGGCAATCTTACCATACACTTAGACACCAGGCTAAGACCTTGGTTGTAGGTGAGTGCCGATTGGAGACTAGCGGGAATCGTCGGTGAAAAAGCTATGTTTTGTTTCAACAAAGGAAGTAACCGCCTACACTATGCGGAAGAGTTGGATGTCGCCGTTTGCGAAGATATAAAAGATACCAAACCCAAACTTTTCAATCTGCTTTCGTGGAGGATTGATTCTTGAATTGCGATTCTCTAAGGAATACCTCTATCTATTGAGGAGGTGATGATTTATTTCAGTCTAAATCGCTTTTATATCAATATCCAAGCCATTTATAGCTTACTGAATGATGATTTTTAACTGATAATTTCCGCTTCATTTGCCACCAAATTTGAGATATCTATGCTACTAGTTGCTGTACATCTTGAAATCGTACCCAGTGGTAGATGATAGCTAATCAACTATCCGTTTTTATACTACACTTAGAAATTTGCTACATTTGTGCTTAGTTTTATTAGTTACTATTCATGGTGAGTCGTTTTTAACTAGTGTTCAGTTTATAAACTGTCACTCACCAGATCCCTTGTTTTCTCGTAAAAGAGATATTCTTAGTTAGTGCAAGGAGTGATACCATTTCACCAGATGTTTGTCACAAGTTATCCCCGCAATGCTCCCTGTTTAGGGGGTGTTGCAGATTTCAAATGTTGCATCAAACGGGTGAGTTGGTATAAGCTTTTACGGGGAAGCGCTTGAGTGAGCAAAACTCTCAAGCGCTTTTTCGTGTATAAATAAGATAGTCCAACTATCTGGACGATAATCCAATTAATAATATTTTTACTTATAGATTTAAGTAATTGTTTCATCTAAGATTTATCTGATAACTCAACTCACACTTATCCAGTTAGAAGATGGCACGATTATTTACATTGAAGCCACAAATAAGGGTAGAGTGTTTATTTTCTAACCAACTGGAAAAGAAAACTCAGCAATCATGAGTCAGAATATTGATGCTGCCAAAATTTCTATTATCATTGCGGCTATTAATGAAGCGAGGAATATTAAAGAAACAATTGCTACTACTCAAAGCCGTCTAAATATAGAAGTCATTTTAGTAGATGGTGGCTCTCAAGATGATACTGTAGCGATCGCTCAGTCATTAGGTGTCAAAGTTATCTCATCATCTCCCGGTCGGGCTGTGCAAATGAACGCGGGTGCTGTAGCGTCTGGCGGTGAGATTCTGCTATTTCTCCATGCAGATACCCGTTTACCGACTGGGTTTGATGAGATGATTTGCACAGCGCTCCAACAGCCTGGGACTGTAGCTGGTGCATTTAATTTGCGGATTGATGCCCCACTTTTGAGTTTAAGGTGGGTGGAGTTGGGTGTAAAGTGGCGATCGCATTTTTGCCAAATGCCCTACGGCGACCAAGCAATTTTTTTAACCAAGGAATCATTTCAGCAAATTGGTGGTTTTCCTGAATTGCCTATTATGGAAGATTTTGAACTCATCCGTCGGTTAAAAACCATCGGACGCATTGTAATTATCTCTACACCAGTTATTACTTCAGCGCGTAGATGGTTGCAGAAGGGAGTATTCAAAACTACACTACTTAATCAATTAGTAATTATTGCTTATCTACTCGGCGTTTCACCTGAGCGAATTCGTAGCTGGTATCGCCGAGAAAAATTTAAGGGAATTAAACTGTTTCTCATGTAGGTAGTATATCTTAGGGGCATTGGATTGGAGGTGTAGGTTTGAAACTTGAGCCTCAGAAGGTCAACGTCGAGCCTCAGAAGGTCAACATCGAGCCTCAGAAGGTCAACATCGAGCCTCACGAAAGTCAACATTGAGCCTCAGAAGGTCAACGTCGAGCTTCAGAAGGTCAACATTGAGCCTCAGAAGGTCAACATTAAGCCTCAGAAGGTCAACGTCGAGCTTCAGAAGGTCAACATCGAGCCTCAGAAGGTCAACATCGAGCCTCAGAAGGTCAACATTGAGCTTCAGAAGGTCAAATTTATAAAAATGAAGAAGCGTTTATTAACTTCCAAACTTAAACTGCTACTCCTAAGTTGCCTAATTCTCACTCTAATAATTGTCGCTAAACAGTTGAACATTCAGGGACTTCTACAGACCTCAGTCATTTGGGTTGAGAGTCTTGGAATTTTAGGGCCTATCGCTTACATAGTTATTTACAACTTGGCAACATTACTGTTTATACCAGGTTCCCTCTTAACGCTCGAAGGTGGTTTTCTGTTTGGAGTATTTTGGGGGTCAATATATGTGCTAATTGCTGCAATGCTTGGAGCAACCTTGGCTTTTCTCGTTGGCCGCTACCTTTCGCGAGATTGGGTTTCTCGACAAATGGACAAACATCCTAAATTTAAAGCGATTGATTTAGCAGTTGCTAAAGAAGGATGGAAAATTGTCTTGCTAACTCGTCTCTCTCCCGTTTTTCCTTTCAATTTATTGAATTACGCTTTTGGAGTAACACAGGTTTCTCTGAAAGACTATATATTAGGTTCCTTTGGGATTATTCCCGGTACTGTAATGTACGTTTATATTGGTTCTTTAGCTGGTAATCTTGCCACGATTAACACGACTAATCAACCAACTACTCCAGAAACTCAAGTTTGGCAATGGGTAATGCGAGTAGTTGGGTTAATTGCTACCGTTGCCGTAACGGTCTATATCACAAAAGTAGCTCAAAAAGCATTAGCTCAAAGTGTAGCAATCCAAGAAATAACAATCCATGACAAAACTAACAATCATTCAGATATTTAAAAGTATTGATTTCAAATACTTGCAGAAGTTTTTTAGTCTAAGTACATTAATATTATTGATATTGGTAAGCGCTTTTTTATTAAATACAGACTCGGCTTTTGCCCAAGAATCTCTAAATCCAAATTCTTTTAATCCCCAAGCTATTTTACGCGAAGCCTTGCAGTGGATTGATAGCTTGGGTGCGTTGGGAGCCATAGCTTTTATTGCCATTTATATTATCGCTACCGTCGCTTTTTTCCCAGGTTCTATTCTCACCTTGGGAGCGGGTGTAATTTTTGGTGCAGTTTGGGGTTCTCTCTACGTATTTATCGGTGCGACCCTTGGCGCTACTGCTGCTTTCCTTGTGGGACGTTATTTAGCAAGGGGCTGGGTCGCTGGTAAAATCGCAGATAACAAAAAATTTGCCGCTATTGACCAAGCAGTTGGTAGAGAAGGATTAAAAATTGTCCTGTTAACGAGACTCTCACCCATATTTCCTTTCAATTTATTAAATTATGCCTTTGGCATCACGGGAGTATCACTTAAAGATTACTTCATCGGCTCTGTAGGCATGATTCCCGGAACTATTATGTACGTTTATATAGGTTCCCTTGCAGGTAATTTAGCCATGATTGGTACTGAAGCTCAACCTACCAACCCAACTTTACAATGGGTAATTCGGATTTTGGGTTTGATTGCGACAGTCGCCGTTACAGTTTATGTCACCCGAATTGCACGCAAAGCTTTAGAAGAGGAATTGTAGGACAGCATAATTGTGCTACCCCACTGTGGTCTATTCAACAGCAAATTGCTGTAAATTATCGATTGTTGAAAGGTTTATACAGGAAAGCTTCAATCGAATCTGTCAATTCCCAAACGGACAAAACAACTCAAAGGCTGTATTCCTTATTAAACAAGCATAAAAAATAAAAGACTGAGCCGCCTTAATTTATCAGGATTCCTAATTTTGAATTCCCCAAAAGGCAGTTGACTTTAGTATTTACAATTCTTAGAAGAGGTTTAGCTAATGACCAATTCAGATTTAGAGAGAGTCACGGTTCGCCCAACGGATGAGTATAACCAAAAGTTAGTATCTTACGTCCATCCGCCAAACTGGGTTAATCCTCAACCGGCAGATGTTTATGATTTAGTAGTAATTGGGGCTGGTACGGCCGGATTAGTTGTAGCTGCGGGGGCTGCGGGTTTGGATTTGGGTTTAAAAGTGGCGTTAATTGAAAAGCATCTCATGGGTGGAGATTGCTTAAATGTTGGTTGCGTACCATCTAAAACGATTATTCGGTCTGCCCGCGTCGTTGGCGAAATCTGGGATGCTAAAGAATTGGGAGTTAATATTCCCCAACATAATATTGATGTTGATTTTCCTAAAGTCATGGCCAGGATGCGGCGGGTAAGGGCTGATATTAGTCATAATGACTCGGCGGAGCGGTTTCAAAAGTTAGGTGTCGATGTCTTTTTAGGTAGCGGTCGATTTGCAAGTAAAAATACCGTGGAAGTTGGCGACAAAACCCTCCGGTTTAAAAAAGCTGTAATTGCTACTGGCGCAAGAGCCGCACAACTTTCGATTCCGGGAATTGAAAAGGCGGGTTATCTAACTAATGAGACGGTTTTTTCTCTAATTCAACGACCGGAACGTTTGGCGGTGATTGGTGGCGGCCCCATTGGTTGCGAATTAGCGCAAGCTTTCCGGCGCTTGGGTTCTGAAGTGGTACTTTTCCATAGCGGTTCTCATCTGTTGAATAAAGAAGACGCTGAAGCTGCTGAAATTCTGCAAAAGGTTTTAATTAGCGAAGGAATTCGCGTGGTTTTGAATTCCAAATTAGAAGAAGTGGTAACTGTTACTCAGGGGAAACGGCTTTACTTTTCCTCCAATGGTCATCGAGATTCGGTGACAGTAGATGAAATTTTAGTCGGTGCGGGGCGATCGCCAAATGTGGAAGGTTTAAATTTAGAATCAGTGGGGGTGAAATACGACAAGCGCCAAGGTGTAAAGGTAAATGATTACCTCCAGACGACCAATCCCAAGATTTATGCGGCTGGCGATATCTGCATGAACTGGAAGTTTACCCATGCTGCTGATGCAGCGGCGCGGATTGTAATTAAAAATACGCTGTTTTCTCCCTTTGGTTTAGGGCGCTCGAAACTCAGTAGTCTGGTGATGCCGTGGGTAACTTATACTGACCCAGAAATTGCCCACGTAGGCATGTCCGAACACGAGGCGCAGAAATTAGGTATTGAAGTGACGACAATCAAGATACCTTTTAATAGTGTAGACCGAGCGATCGCCGATGGTGAAGAGTCAGGATTTCTCAAAATCCACCATAAAAAGGGGTCTGATGAAATTATCGGTGCAACTATTATTGCCAGTCATGCGGGTGAAACGATCTCAGAAATAACTACAGCAATAGTGAATAAAATCGGCTTGAGTAAATTAAGCAGTGTGATTCATCCTTATCCCACTCAAGCCGAAGCTATAAAAAAGGCGGCTGATGCTTATCGCCGCACACTCTTAACATCAAATGCCAAAAAACTATTGGGATTTTTGACAAAGTTATCTTGAGCAAAATCAGCGAACAGTCACATAACTGTTCGCTGATATGTCAATCTCTAAACAGGTCGGAAGCGATCGATCTCGCCTGTGACGATGTTTGCGAAATACAGATTGCCATCCTGTCCAGTGGTAAGTTGTGTAGGCACTCCTTGTTCTGCTGTCAGGGTAGCAAACCGATTAACTGAGACAACTTTGCCGTTACTATCGAATTTCAAAGCATCGATAGTTCCTTGACTGAAATCACCAACGAATAAAGATCCTTGATAGATTGAGGGGAAAGTACTACCTGTGTAAAAGTCACCCACAATAATCGAATTGGAAGAATAATGCTTGTAGGTGTAAGCTGGCGCTGTAACTGCTTTGCCACTATTATAAAAATCTTGCGCCGCATCTAGGACAGCATATTTTGGTTGTTTCAGGCTGACAATATTGCCATTGGCATCAAGACCACCTTCATAGAATGGCCAGCCAAAGTTTTGTCCTGGTTTTCCGATATTCACCTCTTCATAAGTACTGAAGCCAACATCACCGATATAGGGGGTATTGGTGGTCTTATCAATTGTGAACCGGAAGGGGTTACGCAGACCAAAGTCATAGACCTTGGAACGATTGCTATTGGGATCGCCATTGTAGAAAGGATTACTTGATAAACCTTTACCTGTAATCGCATCAATATGCAAAAGCTTACCGGACAGATTATCGATATCCTGGACGCGAATTGCTCGCGGATCTATGCCATTGTAGGAAGTGCCATCTCCGAAGCTAACAAACAGAGAACCATCAGTACCAAACTTCACAGTCCCAACTGAGTGAGAGGCGCTATCGTTGGCGACAAAATTCTGGATATTTTGGACTTTATCAAGATTATTGAGATAATCTTGCAAGCTGGTAAACAGCTTACCAGTATCTTTGTTGATGATTCCTGATGGTGCATAGCCAAGTGTAATATCTGTGCTATCTCCCTCTGGGTGGCTGATATTATCCCAAGTACCATTTGTGCCTATCAGCACAACTTCGCTGCCAGCAATGGCAGTAGTGTAATTAGTGTTGGGATCGGCTGTGACGCGAGTTAGCCTTCCAGTTCGATTCGCTCTCTTGTCGCGATCGTCCAATGTGGTATTGGGATTGTTCTTAGGGTTTTTTGGATCGGTTTCTGGTGGATCGTAACTATACAACAGGTAAACGTAGTTGTTACCATTTGGATTTTTGCCAAAATCTGGGTGGACGGCAATGCTTAACAAACCGCGATCGTTAACATCACTTACCTCGTCAGAAATATCGATAAATGGTGTTGCTAATAAACTGCCATTTTTCATTATTCGCACTACCCCATCTTTCTGGGCAATGAACATGGTACTACCATCAGATGTCCAGTCAAAAGCTGTGGGTTGAGTCAAACCAGAAGCTACCGAATCTATAACAAACTTACCAGAGTCATTATCAAGAATAGTGATAGTTGTCTGTTGATTAGTTAGTTGGACTCCAACTGCGTTACTAAACTTCAAAGTAAATGCTTCATTTGATTCCCCAACATTGTCATTAATTATGGGGATAACAATTGTCTTGCTGACTTGTCCTGCTGCAAAAGACAAGGTTCCAGATACAGCCTGGTAGTCAGATCCCGCTTTCGCAGTTCCATCCATAGTTACGTAGTTCACACTAGCGGCTCCGGTAGCGTTACCGCGTGTAGCTGTAACCGTAGCAGTACCATCACCCTCATTAACTACTGGCTGACTGAAATCGATGCCAGAGCGATCGTTATCTTGAATCGTAATTTGGAGAGTTCTTTGGAGTCCTAATGCTGCCCCATCTGGCTGCTCAATAACAAAATTAAACGTTTCATCTGCTTCTGCTAAAGAATCGTCATTGATGGGAATAGCTACCTGTCTGCTGCTTTGTCCTGGTGCAAAAATAACTGTTCCACCGCTTTCAGTGCCTTCACTTCCGTAGTCAACTCCTGCTGTGGCAGTACCAGAGAAGGTGGCATACTTGATTGAAGATGTGCCGCTTAAATCACCAGTTCTCAGTAAGGTGATGATGGCATTACCAGCACCTTCGTTCACAGTCGTGGAAGCCGATCCTAATGTGATGGTGGTTGGAGATTCCGGCGAATACAGTTGAGATTGAGGAATGATTTGCTTTGTCTGAGAATTGCTTGACCAAGACAGTTGGGAAACGGCGCTGTATTGATTGTCGTAGTATTCGAGTTTAATGTCATACTTCTGACCTGCAACTAATGCGATCGAGCCACTATTTTCTGTGGTAGATTGATCGACAAACTTATTGATGAGTAGTTGATTATTAACCCACAGTCGCACACCATCATCACTATTGGTAGAAAAATTGTAAGTCTCGCTATACTGAGCTTGCACCTGACCTGTCCAACGGGCTGAAAAGGTATCTACACCGATAGATGGATCTGGAGAACCAGCCCCCCAAGCAAAGTTCACTGTCGGATCTGTGCGAGTTACCTTCAGGTTGGTGAAGTCGGCGTTGTCGTAATACTGGGCTTGTAGTCCGTTGCCATTACCAGGTGCGTTGAGATTACTATACAGTTGTGACTGAGGAATGATTTGCTTTGCCTGAGAATTGCTTGACCAAGCCAACTGGGAAACGGCACTGTATTGATTTTCGTAGTATTCGAGTTTAATATCGTATTTTTGACCAGCAACCAGTGCGATCGAGCCACTAGATTCTGTGGTAGATTGATCGACAAACTTATTAATGATTTGCTGACCATTCACTGACAATCGTACACCATCATCAGCAGTGGTGTAGAAGTTGTAAGTCTCGCTATACTTGGCTTCTACCTGACCTGTCCAACGGGCTGAGAAGGTATCTACACCGATAGATGGATCTGGAGAACCAGCACCCCAGAGAAAGTTTACTGTCGGATCTATGCGAGTTACCTTCAGGTTTGTGAAGTCGATATTATCGTAGTACTCTGCTTTAAGTCCATTTCCCTGAGAGAGCGCACTGGCGCTAGCGCGAGCAATATTGGATTGTGGTGGATCGATGGTTTGTAGGGCTGATGGAGTAACTGTTGGACTTGCAGCTACTGACAACTGTTGATTAAGAACCTGTGAATCATTCATTGAGATATATGCCTCACAATAGTATTAAAACTAATTCCACAATCAATGCTTGTAGATTAGTTTTATGTTGAATGGTTTCAAAAAAATGCCGAATTATTTTAGCTTAAACATATTGATAAGCGGAGCATTATTTACCTATTAATATATTTATTGATTTCAATACTATTCCACTCAATTGCTGATACAAATTCTTTCTATTTATGCTCCTTTACTGCTTATTTGTATCAATGAAAACAAAATAATATGAAGCTATATACATTGCTATATCTTCTTTAAAAGCATGTATATAGAAAAACACTTATGAGCAATAAAAGCTAGAGACTACTTTCAGGGCATATTAGTCCTTATGAGTCTTTGTCTTCTCTCAATAAATTTCTGAATTTTTGATGTATGTAAATTCAGTTTGGTGAATTTAAAAAATCATAGATTACCTCTCTTGAGAGCTTCTAATCTCACCGTTGTGCTAGTGCATAAAGTTGAGGCAAAGTAACACCCAATTACAGAATATACATACTTAAGTAATAGAAAGTGTAATTTGACATATCTGTTTTTACGTATTTTTTTAGGATTAATCAATTACACATTTGACACTAGAACACCGTGTTATGTCTATCTTTTTTGTGGAACTTTGTTTAAATATTCACATTGCTCTACCCTTTTTTAAAGGAAGATCAAAGTTTTGATGATTTTTAAATAAAAATTACCAACACACTGGATGATCTCATGTTTTTTGGTTGCATAGTTATTAATTACATGAAAATTCTATAAAGAAAAATTTTAATATTTAAAGATTTGAAAAAGTGTTATTTATCTATGCTTGATATTGACTATCAATTTATATATTTGCTAAGTAGGTCGGTGCAATTAAAGCTAACTAGGGAAAACTGTTATTTATCCTTTATCGTTAGTCATCAACAAGGTTTTAAGCCTGTTTATCTTTCGTAACATAAGTTGGTTTATTCCCGCCAACTTACTTACGATAAGCACTAGCTAGGTTATTTGATGAATTACTGGTCATAAGTCGTCAATCATCCGTTAAAACAACAGAGTTCAGCAGAATGCCAAGCTATGTCCCTAATATTGGGTTATTAAGCTGATACTGTTGGGCGAATCATGACGCTAGAGTTAATTTCGTTGAAAGAAAACTTTACAGTATCTCAAGTCCTAGAGCGAATTCACAATTTAGCTAATCCCAGTGAGATAATTTATTATCTTTATATCACTGATGCGGAAAGGCATTTAACAGGGATTGATATGGTTGCAGGAGTTAGTCTACATCCGAACCTGAGTAAAATATTAGCGAAATTATGACCCGTGATATGGTATTTATCCACACTTATACAGATCAAGAAGAAGTTGCAAGATTAAGCAAAAGATATGACTTTCTGGCTGTATCTGTGGTAGATAGAGAACAGCGTCTAGTAAGTATTATTACTGTTAATGATGTGATTTACATTATACAAAAATAAACCACCGAAGATATTTATGTCTTTGGTGGCGGTGTGCAGTCGAGGGACAACGACTATTTTCAGATAAATTTACTGGAAATTGCTTGGCAAAGGGTTGAAAGACAATTGTTCAGACGACAAGCCGCTTTGCGTCTACGCAGGGTCAATTATTGAGAGAAATGTTAGGTAATATCGCTACTGGCTAGGCTTATTTTCTGCAAATGACTAACTTTTACAATTCTGATTCCGTCTTTGGAGCAATAATTTCGCCAGTACCCAATTCCAGTATTAAATCCTGCTCGGTAATCAATCCACTTAGTTCCTTCACTTGTAAGTTCATATCTTCACAAGCTTGTCTGAGTTCTCGCGCAAATTTGTTGAGGTCTTGACCATAGCCACATTGATAAGCAGCAGTTTCAATTCCTTGCTTGGCATTTGCTCTAGCACAATCTACTAGTTCTGTGCCTTGCAGTGGTGTAGGAGATGCCATAGACGTAGTTATTATTTTTTAAATGTTTGCTGCTAAATACATTATCAATATTTTCAAATTGACTCATCCCTCCAATGGAAGACCATGAGGGTAGAGTTAGGAGTGAGAAGTTAAAAGTTATAAATTAATAATATATCAGTTATAACTTTTAATTTCTAATTCCTAAGTCTTAACTTTTTTACTTATCCATTTACAACATCTCCACCATTGACATGTAACACTTGTCCAGAGACATAAGAAGCATCATCAGAGGCTAAATATACGTAGCTAGGTGCAACTTCTTCTGGTTGTCCGGCTCGTTGCATTGGTACTTGTTTTCCAAAAGTTTCAACTTTTTCTTTGGGAAAAGTTGAAGGAATTAGAGGTGTCCAAATCGGTCCTGGCGCGACAGCATTAACGCGAATTCCTTTTGACACCAAATTTTGTGATAAGGAGCGAGTGAAGGCAACGATCGCACCTTTTGTAGAGGAATAATCTAGTAGTTGTGGGCTACCTTTATAAGCTGTAACCGATGTAGTATTGATGATAGAACTGCCTGCTTGTAAATGCTTGAGTGCAGCTTTAGTCATGAAAAACATCGAGAATATATTAGTACGGAAAGTGCGCTCTAGTTGTTCTTTGGTGATTTCCTCGATACTTTCTTTCGGATGTTGTTCGGCGGCGTTGTTGATGAGAATATCCAGTTTGCCAAACTCACCAACTGTTTGTTGGATAGCTTGCTGACAAAAAGTTTCATCCCCAATATCCCCTGCGATGGTTACTGCACGGCGGCCTTGTTTTTCTACCAAATGTTTTGTTTCTTTGGCATCGTCGTGTTCGTTTAGGTAAAGAATCGCCACATCTGCACCTTCTTTAGCAAATGCGATCGCTACAGCACGACCAATACCACTATCAGCACCCGTAATTAATGCTACTTTATCTTGTAGCTTGGCACTACCCCGATACTGGGCATCATCTGCTTTCGGTTTTGGTGTCATTTCTGATTCAACACCTGGTGGTTGTTGTTGTTGTGCAGGTTGTGATTTTTTCTCTTTTGATTTAGGCATAGGTTTTGTCTCACTAATTTAATTTTGAATGTAATTAGATTAGATATTAGGCGTTTGGGAGAAGTTACAGGTGATCGGGAATAATCTGTACCCAATTCTTTTGTTATGTCCGCATTTCCTATTTCAAAAGTAAACCTTGGATCGAAAATTCAACTCAAGGTTTATTTTTTGCTTTGGATCTCATCCATTAGCCATTTGCAATTTTAGGTATTTATACCCCGAATGCTTACCAAACGTACTTATTGCTGGCAATTATTGTATGGGGCTTAGATTATTTATCCTCACACCTGACTAAGAAAGAAAAACTATACAACTCTTATGCGATGAAGGGTTTATCGCTCTCTTATGCTTTAAAGTTAACTATTGTGTGGCTGTAATTTATCGCTCCATAGAGGTAAAAAAGCTGAATTTTTCTCAACCTTAAGGCGGAGAATAAATTAAATAAATGAGAGTTCCTGAATTAGTATATAAATCATTTGTATCAGATAAACAATTGAGCTATTTTTGCTAAATGAAAATAAAGATTATAGTTTCTCACTTCCATCTCGCAAAATACCTACTCTTATGGCATAAATTTTAGTTAATATTAATATTTAATTAGGCTGATATCTATATAGCTGAATTCTTGTAGACTAAATTAGTTGTAAAATTACTTGACTATAATCCCCAAATTAATAGCCCAAAAGCCTACGTGGTGCGCTACATTGAGATCATTAGAGGGTAGGGGTTATGGCAATACTAGATATTTCCGACTTAGAGCAGGTTGAAAAGTTTCACCACTTACAATTAACCTTAAGCGATCGCTGGAAAACGATCGAGTCATTTGACAATAGTGAAGCGGATATTTTAATTATTCCCTCCCTAAGTCTCGACCAGCGCGAACTCCAAAAGATCGAAGGCTGCGAGCATTATGAAGAAAGATTACTATTCTCCTTAATTCGATTGCAGAATCCCCGGACTCGACTGGTTTATGTAACATCAGTACCCTTGCATCCGAGTATCATTGATTATTATCTGCAACTGTTGCCAGGAATTCCTTTTTCTCATGCTCGCAATCGCTTGCTGCTACTTTCTACTTATGATTCCTCTCTTAAGCCTCTGAGCCAAAAGATTTTAGAACGTCCCCGCTTGCTAGAGCGGATTCATCAATCTTTGAGGCTAGACAAATCGTTTATGATCTGCTACAATTCTTCGCACTGGGAAGGCGAATTGTCTGTAAAATTGGGTGTACCACTGTATGCTGCCGCACCAGATTTACAAACTTGGGGGACAAAAAGTGGCAGTCGGCAAATCTTCGCTGAAAGCGGAGTACCGTATCCAGATGGCACCGAAAAAATTTGGAACCACACAGATTTGGCAGAAGCTACCGGTGATTTGTGGGAACGACAACCGACATTAAAACGGGTAGTGGTGAAACTCAACGAAGGCATTTCGGGAGAGGGGAATGCATTGTTGGATCTTAGACCAATTGAGAATTTAGCACCAGGTAAAGGGACTCATGCCCAAAGGGTAGAGGCAATTAGCGATCGCTTCTCAACAATGCGCTTTCAAGCAAAACAAGAGACTTGGGATAATTTTTCGGGAAGAATCCCGGAATTAGGGGCAATCACCGAAGCATTTGTGGAAGGGGAAACTAAGCGATCGCCCAGCGTCCAAGGACGGATTACACCCACCGGCGAAGTGGAAATCCTTTCAACCCACGACCAAATTCTTGGAGGCCCAGACGGTCAAATTTATCTTGGTTGTCGCTTTCCGGCTGATGAAAGCTATCGATTGGAATTACAGCAATTGGGGCTACAAGTTGGCAGAAAGTTAGCAGAGAAAGGCACTTTAGAGCGATTTGGCGTAGATTTTATCGCCGTTGACAAGGGTAACGGAGAGTGGGATATTCAGGCGATCGAAATTAACCTGCGTAAAGGCGGTACAACTCATCCATTCATGACTCTGAAATTATTAACGAATGGTCGCTATGACCTTTCCACAGGTTTATTTTATAGTCAGCAAGGTCGTCCTAAATACTACATCGCCACTGATAATCTCCAAAAAGAGCGCTATCAGGGATTATTGCCTAATGATTTGATGGATATCATTGCTCACCACAGACTGCACTTCGACAGTGGTACAGAAACAGGCACAGTATTTCATCTTATGGGTTGCCTTTCGCAGTTTGGCAAGTTGGGATTAACCAGTATTGGTGATTCTCCACAACAAGCACAAGACATTTATAACAAAGTTGTCAAAGTTCTTGATGAAGAAACCCGCAGCGAAAATCATGATTTCTCGGCGTTTTCAGATTATTCTTTTCCCGTCGCTTGGGATGAACATAGTTAAGGAATCTGCTTAGGAATGTGGATTAAATAAAGTGTAAAAGTAGGGTGCGTTAGCAAGGAGAGGACGGCACCTTCTCCGTTCCATCAGAATTGCAGGTTATTAAAGTTTACATTCCTTATTGTGTTAGCTAGCCTTCCACTTCCAGCTAGCGCAGCACATCTTTACTTTCTTCTGGGGGTTGGGGGATCTTTTCTACGTAATCTCATTTCTTTGTGAAGCTACGCCAAATTTCCTTTGCTTCTTATTTCTTTCTTTGTGCCCTTTGCGTCCTTTGCAGTTCGTTCCTCATATAGTTCGGCGCACCTTCATACAGAACTGGTATAAGTCCTAATGATTACGGATTACGGATTTTTAAAGTCCTGTGTTTGTAACGGACTATGCATAGTAGAACGATTAGCAATACAAGCGCTTTGATCGTTGATGGTTCCACTACTTTCTTCACTTCTATAGGAGGTTTAGGAGTAACATTGCATGGAATCTCAATTATCTGTGTGCCATTCGAACCATTACCATTGGTAGTCAAATCGCATTCACCTTTGTTGGTGAGAGACAAAGGTGTAGTTCCTGGAGTAATAGGTGGTGGAACTGGAGTAATAGGTGGTGGAACTGGAGTAACAGATGGTGGAACTGAAGAAACAGCTGCCTGAGCTGAAGAACTATCGCCATTAAGTAATAAAAGCAGGATTAAAGCAAGACCCCCGGCTCCGATTATTGGCCAGAGTGGGAAGGAATCAGAACTATCTGGTACTAAGACATCTCCCCCAGTCCCAGGGAAAGTATCAAGGGCTATTTCTTCTCCGTCCAACGGTAGTGGAGTGTCACTCAGCAATATATCGCCTGGGACATCTTCTCCTAATATCTGATTAAATTCCTGTGGGATTGCGTTGTTGGGTCGTCCGAGTTCCCCACCATCTTCGGAGTATGGATAGGATAGTAGTTCAAAAATCCTTTTTTGGAGTTGGTTCTGATCTCCAGAATTCAACGCATCTAGTCCTGTAGAGAGTTTATTTAAATAAAAATTCGTCATTTCTGGCGACAGACCTAGAGATTGAATCTGTTCTTTGATGTTGTCAATTTTTGAGGCCTCTTCAAACAACAGTCGTCCGTATGAGAATTTCAAGTCTAGTAACCCATTACGAAGGCTGACTGGATTATTGACTCCTGAGTATGGTGCCCAGTAGAACTGATTGGTTACAAGTCCAAGTCCCTCTACTGGATTGCGACCAATACCTTGTCCAAGAAGGTATTGAGAGCTATCCATGATGGCGGGGGATTCGTTTCTCCAAAATGAGGCGAAAGGCACCGAATAGAGATTGGGATTGTTACCGTAAAAGCTAGCGAAATTCTGGAAGTTTTTCTCCCCACCGGCTGCTCGTATCAAGAGGTTTTCATAGCTATTCCCACCGTTTAACTCTACTAATCGTTGGATTACCGCTCCAGTTTTATTACAGGTCAGGCCAAATCCCACATCACATCCAGGAATGACTCGCATCTGGCTCAAAGTCTGGTTATTGATTTGGTACTGGAGATACTCAGACTCCAGTCCTTGTTGGATACCATAGCGGCCAATATTAAGCTGTGCAAAAGCAGACTGACATGTAGTGATTACTACTGCAACAGATGAAAATGCGATGGTTGCAAAACGAACCGCTTTCGACACCGCAATTCTTTGAAAAATTGATTTAGGCAAAATGCACCTCCAGAAAACTACAGCAATTTAATTGAGCATGGGGCATTGGTTCATCTCCCCCAATCCCAATTCAACTCTTAGGTAAAGAAATGTTGATCGTGATTCCGGTACCTTTGAGATTCCCTGATGAGAGTGTGTGATATAAGACCAATGCCCGGTTTGGCTGGTCGAAAAGAAACCCACGACGTGTGGGTTTGATCTTCCCTTCCTTTACTAAGGAAACGAAGGCTTCTAAATACCGACGTATGCCTTGACGGTTCTCTTTACTAGCATTCAGATGATGCTCAATCAGCATCATAAAGAAGTCCAAGCTCCGATTTTCCTGCCCTTGAATCAGACTACCCTCATCTAGAAAAGAACTTGCGATTAGCCTGCCATCAACTTGTTTAACCTTAAACATAGTGAAGTAACGCCCTTCTTTTTTAGGATCGTTCGCATAACAGACCCAAGAACCCTCTTTATTTTGTGTAAAACCCTGTTCCGCAAGGTAAGAAAGCAAAGAATTATTTGCCTTATTCTGTGGTGGAGGTAACAAATCCTCAATGGGATCTAAAGAGCAAATCCTGTGTGTTGTTCTTGTTTTCAGTTGAGAAATAATAGGAGTCTCTTGGGTAGGGACACGAAAGGGTTTGTCATCAGACATTGCCATGCTAGACATCGCAGCCAATGCAGACACTTGGAGAACGATCGCACCAAACAAACGAACAATGATATTCATGGTTTTCCTGTTACTTTTACTTATGTTGTCAATAATCAAGTTGTTACTAAATCAGGATCGATCTAGCAGTCCTAGATCGGTTGTTAAATTTAAGTGTTTTCCTCATTTGGTCGAGGGTCACTTAAGTTTTCACCAATCACATAGGTTTTATATATAGGTAACTAAGTGCGAAGAGAATAAATATCTAAATAAAACACAAAACTCCAATATATTGTTGACAAGTGAAATTGGGCTTTTTGATACTTTTACGTATACAAAAAACAATTGACATTATGTCAACACTTTTATATTTAGTGTCACCTAAATTTTTGCCATTATTAAGAGGCTTTTACGCCTTCTTCGCTGGCTGCAATAATTTCTAAAAAAGGCTTTGTTAGCTCTTTGCTATCTTATATAAGCAGACTTTCAAAAGCTCCATGCTTTGTACATTGGTGCTTTTGTTGATTTCGTTGCTGGGTTGAATAATTTTTTGTTTTTTGGAGGTAGCACACCTAACTAGCTGTTTCAGCATGGTAACAATTTAATGTATAAAATAATATCTCCTGACAGTAAAATAATATTACCATGAGCTTGAGACATGCAACACTATTGTGGACAGTTGTCAAAGTTGTACACTGTAAATCGTCCTACCTCTTCATTAAATTTCATAGCAAATAGTTGAGAGTCAAAGTCAATTTACTTATATATCGTTAGTACTTTAAAATCTAGTCCTCTTGTTCTTGAGCTATTCATCTTTTGTCTTAAATATGACTTAGTATTAACAGACACACTGAAGATACATGTATTCTAATTGCTGGATAAGCTTGATTATCTGAATTTTAAGCTACAAGCGATCGCATCAAACTAAGTCAAATTAGATGACTATGTATAAAATTTACACTTGAACAAGCTTTTGTCGCTATAAATTTTCTCAGTGTCTTAGACTCAGATTCCTTAATCTACATATTGTCATAACGAAAGAGTATTACTTAAATTTGCCCTGTAGATAGAGGAATATCCTGAGCAAAGTTGATATATTCAAAAATTTCAGTGGTAACAAGCTTTGACTATAATTAAGATACTAAGTTGTTATTTTTACAAGCCTTGGCAGTATGAATGTGGAATTTTTTAGCAGGATTCCTTTGATGCCTTTAGTATTACTATGGCTAGCTTACACTCTTCTGGGATGGTATCTTGCTGCTAATCATATTGTTTGGTTGGTGGGAGCTTTTGTTGCTGCTATGGTTTTAGCTATAGTGCGAAAGAGTACTTCTTGGTTAGAGCGTTTTGTTGAATTTGGTTCTCAAACTTTAGCTGTTGTATTATTTTTAAGTATATCAATTGCTTTTGTAGCAACTTGGTCGCTATTATTAAGGCTTTTTATCATCCCCTTAGCAACTACACTTTTAGCGGATTTGGAAATGCGCTTTTCTGGCTTCAACAAACTAGATTCATTTTGGATATTAACAGTTCTAGCAGTATTGGGTTTGGTCGTGGGCGAATTAATAGATATTCTACTTTTTCCCAGTAGCAGATATTAAAGTATTAAAGATAAAAAGAGATTTATATTATTTATATTATTTATATTATTTATTAAGTAGTGCTGCACTGTGCCACTACTTAATGTCAAGTGTTAGAGGATATTTTAAACGTTTTAAATCACACCCCAAACTGTGCATTTTGAGTCAAGCAAGTGCGGTGGAATTTTTGAGTACTGGGACTTTAATACACAAAGATATCTTCTGATAATAGTAAGCTATCTTAACAAAGATGCAAAATTTAAAGTTGAGATATTAAGTTATTAGTTTCAATCGGGGGCAACAACTTTATTATCCTTCTGATGGTTAATTGACCAACGGTGATCGACAGTCACAGAGGTAAACTCGCAAATTTCTTCTAGTCGCTTTTGTTGCACCGCAGCTTTACGCAGAGTGATAATTAGTTGATTTACCTGATGTCGTAAATCTGGATTATCATTGACTGCTAACATAGTTTGTCTTTCTAAAAGTTGAAGTATAAGTTCGTAGTGAATAGGTGAAGGTAGAGGAATTTGCTCCATGAAGTTCAATTTTGATTTCATATCTGGAATTTTGTATTAGTTAAATGTTATCTCTTGTAAATGAATTGTTACATACTAAATAACTAGTTGCTTATGCTTTAATTTGATTAGCGATGAAGATTTGGCAAAGAATTTATAATACTTGACAGTAAAGCACTGCGTGTCTACGCATAGTATGCCCCATTAGTTGCCCTGCACTAAGAAGTACAGGGGAGGTGTTTATTTCAGAAATTCCTCGGCAAGATATGGCCTATAGCAGCGCCGGGATCTGGTTGTTTTACCAAAGATTCTCCAATGAGTACGGCAGATGCACCTGCTGTAAGCACCAAATTCAAATCATCTGGATTGTGTAGTCCTGACTCACTGACAACAAGGATGTTTTTCTCCTGCAATTGGCTACCTCTTGCAGCTAAAAGTTGGCAAGTAGTTTGCAGATCAACAGAGAAATCTTCCAAATTGCGATTATTGATTCCGACTAAGTAGACCCCATCTAAAGCTAGCACACGGTCAAGTTCTGCCAAGCTATGAACTTCAATCAAGACTGCCATTTTCAGGTTGTTAGCAATTTTGAGGAAGTATTTCAAATCTTGATCGCTCAGGATAGCTGCAATCAATAAAATAGCATCTGCACCCTGAATCCGTGCTAAGTATATCTGATAAGCATAAATGATAAACTCTTTGCATAGTAAGGGCAAATCTACGGCAGCCCGAATTTTGGCCAAGTTGTCAAAACTACCTTGAAAGAACTTGACATCGGTTAGCACTGAAAGACAACTAGCACCACCTTGCTGATAAGATTGGGCGATCGCGACTGGGTCAAAATCTTCTCGGAAAACGCCTTTGCTAGGTGAAGCTTTTTTAACTTCGGCAATCAATGCTGGTTTAGTTTTACCTTGGCGCAAAGCGGCGACAAAATCACGAGTTGGCGGCGCAGTCAGTACCTGCTTCCGCAATTCTTGCAAAGGAACTTTTTCCCGCATCAGGTCATATTCTACTTCTTTCTGCCAGACAATTTCTTCTAAGATGTTGTTTGGCGCGGCATCTGGCACGGCTACCTGATAACGTAATATGGATACGGTAATAGCTGGGTTAGGTGAACGACGGCGGATTTGCATAATTAGTCATTTGTCATTGGTCATAGGTCATTTGTCATCGGTCATTTGTCCTTGTTTATTGACAAAGGACAAATGACAGAGGACAAGTTACTAAATGGCTCGTTTATAAGCTTCGTCTAAGACTTCAGAGAGTGTTGGGTGGGCATGAACTAGATGTGCGAGGCTTTGGACGGATTGACGGTTTGCGATCGCAGCTGACGCTTCATGAATTAAGTCTGAGGCGTGCAGTCCGAAAATGTGAACGCCTAAGACTTCTCCTGTGTCTTTGCGATATATCACTTTGGCAATACCGTCGGCTTCATTTTCTGCCAACGCTTTGGAATTCCCTTTGAAGTAACTCCGACTTGTGGCGACTTCAAAACCTTCAGTTTGTCCCAATTCCTTCGCTGCGGTTTCTGTTAAACCTACATAGCTGACTTCTGGGTGGGTAAAAGCTGCTGCGGGGATGCTGCGATAGTCTACTATTCTTTCCCTCCCAACTATATTTTCTACCGCGATGATGCCTTGAGCAGAAGCCGCATGTGCTAACATCATCTTTCCATTCGCATCGCCAATTGCCCAGACATTTGGTACTACTTCACCGGCTGATAGTACTGCCATGCGATCGTCAACTGGGATAAAATTCCGCCGATCGAGTTCTATACCCACAGACTCCAAACCAAGATTTTTGGTCGCCGGGATGCGTCCTGTAGCCACCAAGCAAGCATCAACTTCGATGACATCTACATCTTCTTTAGTTTTGAAATCTGCTAACTCAATTACCACTGGCGAACCAGGGGTAACTTTTTTGGCGTATATTCCCACTTTGGTTTCAATATCGCGGGGAGTAATCAGCACGCGTTCGGCAAGTTTGGCAATATCGCGGTCAAATCCTGGCATTAACTGATCTAGGGCTTCAATCAAGGTGATTTCACAACCCAAAGCTGAGTAAATATCAGAAAATTCTAAGCCGATGTAACCACTACCAATAATCGCCACCCAGTCTGGTAGCGACTCTAACTTCACACCTTGGTCGCTGGTAAAGACAGTTTTGCCATCTACTTCAATCCCTGGAGGTACAAAAGGAATTGAACCAGGAGAAAGGATGATGTCTTTGGCTGTGATAATTTTTTCGCCACCGTCTCCGGTTACAGCAACTTTTTGTGCGCCAGCGATTTTTCCCCAACCCCTTAGAATATCGACTCCTAGACGTTTGAGACTGTTGGTTAAGTCCCCTTGAATTTTCGAGACGAGATTATTAGCATGATTAGCGATCGCTTGGCGATCGAATTCTACGCTACCAATTTGAATTCCCAGCGATTTGAGGTGGTGGGCATTGCGTAACTCCCGCACACGTCCAGATGCCGCCAGCAGTGCTTTAGAAGGAATACAGCCCCGATTAACACAGGTTCCTCCCATATCAGCAGCTTCAATAATCGCTGTTTTCAAACCACAACCTACGGCGTGTAAGGCTGCACCATGTCCGCCTACACCAGCGCCGATAATGACTAAATCGTAATCAAATCCTTGACTCACCTTAGGTTCCCCGTGTGCTTCGCCTATTTATTCTCAACTTGACCGACAATCAGCGCAACCCCTTTAACAGTTATCAGTTATCAGTTGTCAGTTTCGTTGCTGGGTTTAAGCCCCCAGCATACAATTATCAGTGAATACTGGAAACTGCTAACTGATTTTAAATCCCCTACCATCTGCCTGATAACTATTTACTGATTTAACGTTCGGGTGTTGCTTACTTCAATTATGATTCACTGACTTCGGGCGAAAAGATGGATGTTTTCAGTAATTATAGTCAAATCTAGATACTTATTTTTGTTATA